>CAZXPB010000037.1:0-2510 GCA_964642585.1 uncultured Candidatus Saccharibacteria bacterium | reverse complement strand
AGCTTGAGCTTCATGTCGGTTATCCCTAAAGGTTTCTCTCATTACCTCGCTCAAATGTGAGCGAAGTTTCAACAGCATTTGTTCTTTTTCACTATCCGGCAAAGATGAAAGGTTAAAAAACTCCAATAGTTGATCAGCTTCAGGGATGAATTGTTTTATATTTTCCATATTTAAATTATTTTATACCAAGCTTTTTTCTATCTAGTTTTATATTTTTTAGAGCAGCATCTTCCGCAGATTTAAACAGGTTCTTATCTAGCTTCTTCAAATTCCCTCTTATGGAATCAAGCTGACCTCTGCGTGGATCTTTTTGTGGTTCCCCTTTTGAATCCGCTTTTGGTAAACCAATATATTTAGGTAAAAGAATTTCAAAAATACCAGTAATTTTTTCTAATTTAGATTCTTTTGTTTCTTCTTTACTGCTCCCTCCGAACCTTTGAATAGACCCTAAAATATTCCTAATTGTGTTTGCTTCATCTTGGCTTAAAGGTTTTCCAACACCAACAGCTCTATTTAAGAGACCGCCATCAGAACGCATAAAGTCAAACCAAACTCTAGTCTGAACAGGATTAAGCTTTCTCGCTCTCGCCTGTTGATCTATTTCTGAAACATCTAACGCTCTTACTTCTTGTTTTTGCTCTATGGGATTATTCGATGGTTTTGAAGAAATCTCTGGTGGCTTAATTTTTTGTCTGTGCAATAAATATTCCTGGATTAAAGGAATTTTACTGACATAATTTTTAAACATATCAACATAACCATCTTTTCTGAGATTTGGATTACCAAACCCACCCGATTCTTGCGCATACTCAAAAGCTGGCGTGTTAATATCTCCGCCTTCGATCCACTCTTTTCTTAATCCAGTTGAGCCCACAGGTCCTGTCGTCTCAATCCCAGACAACCAAGCTCGTCCTAATTCATCATTACAAAACATGTAGCGCAAACTTCCATCTTCACTCTCATATAATTCAATTTCAATGATCCCTTCGGTTTCTCCTGCCTTTGTGTAAATAGATGAAGCCTGTTTCCAACTAGACACTAATTTCCCAAAATTTGGTTTTTTCTTAGGATCTGTGATTTCAATTTTTTCTGGATCGATCTTTTTTTCAGATGCATTTTCTAACCCTGCAATCTGAACTGGACCTTTATTTACTTCAAAGTACACAGTTCTTTCTTCGTCACTCCCTAAAGTTTTTAAATCTCTACTAGTTCCAGCAAACAGAAAAGGCGCATCTGGTAACTCCAAGATGTTACCAGGTTGTTCTGAAAGCTGAGCTAAGGATTGCTGAATTTCACTAGGTAAGGTTAAAGCTCTTTGGTCAATTGCTTTGTCGTAATAAATAAGTTTACCTTTACCATCTGTTAAATAACCTGGCAAATTTCTCCAAACTCCAGCTGAATTACTTCTATAGTATGAACGGGCTACATATTTATTCCCAGACTTTACATATGCTGTCACGCCAAGTCTAGTAGAATCAAGCTTAAATGGCTTAGATAGCTGAATCTCTGTTTCGCCAATTTTAAGTTCGTACACAGGTTCTAGTCCTGCATTTCTTAAATCTTCAACGGTTAAAGTACGCCCATCTAAAACAGAATTATGGATTTCTATTTTATTCTTACTAAAGAAATCTGTTTCTCTGGCTTCTGGGGCTTCTGTTGAAGCTGGGGTCACAGTTTCCGTCTCTGGTTTTGTTTTAGAGCTAATCAGTTGTTCAAAACGCTCTACAAAACCTTCAAGGGATTCATTTAAATTTACAAATAACCTCCCATTTCGATCATAATTAGTTACAAAATTACTAATCATGACTCTTTGGTTTTTGAAAAAATTAGGGTGTTTGTTAATTAAATTTGCTACTTGAGGTAAAAGAACTTCAGCCTTGATAACATCACTAGGATGAATTTCAACTTCCGCTTTGTATGTCTCTTTTATATGTTTCTTAAAATTGTTAGATCCTTGTGTTGCTTCAGCAAAGTCAGTCAATAACTGTATATTATCTGCTGCAGAATAATCAGAGATGTTTAAAGTGATCTCATTAGTTGTGAACGTATTCACACCACTATCCGAGAAAATGATTTTTTGTCCTTCAAACACATCTGGAAATTTTGAGAAAATTCCTGGTAACGATTTTTCATACAGTTGAAGTTTTTCTGCAAAACTGTTTTGTAACTCTGGTGGTATTTCAATTTGAACACCAAATCTTTCAGCTATTTTTTCTGAAAAACTTTGAGAGTCGAAAATCTCATTATTGTCTCCTCGTTGGTGTTGTTCGACAATTTGTTCATCAGTATTTTGAATCGGATTTCCGCCAGATTTTGGCTTATTTTTCTTGAATAAATATTTTTTACCAAGATATTTAAAACCAAAAATAATACAATTAATTTAAGTTATTATTATAAAATTAATGAAGAACTAAAATATTTAGAAATAATAATTAGATTATATTTATGTTGTGTCAATAGATTTAAAAATAAGTGGATTAATATTTTATATGGAACAAAAAACATCTGGA
>CAZXPB010000036.1:0-2516 GCA_964642585.1 uncultured Candidatus Saccharibacteria bacterium | reverse complement strand
TACTTCGTAATTCCAATTACAATTTTAGTGCTTCTTCTTCGTGCTCACATAGTTAGACTTCTACTTGGACATGGCAGATGCGACTGGAACTGTACGATTACTACTTTTGATACACTAGGAGTACTTGCTTTAGGGTTAGTTGCCCAAAGTCTTGTGCCAATTTTTGCTCGGGCTTTTTACGCCAGACAAAATACCAAAACACCCGTAGTAATTAGTTTAGTAGGCATGCTCATTAATGCCGCTTTCTCTTACTATCTCTCTATCGGCTTTGGAGTTGTGGGAATCGCCCTCGGATTTGTCATTGCAACCACCATACAATCAATTTTATTATTTGTATTCTTACATAGAGCCTTAGAACAAGAGAGTGATAAAATTAGAAAATCGTTAAACGTTTTTGATTCTACTTTAGTCATCCAGACTTTAAAAATTGTTTTAGCTAGTATGCTCTTAGGTGCAATTACTTACGGTACGCTTTACTTAGTTAACCCAGTATTAAATACTCACACCGTCATAGGAATTTTCCTTCAAGCAAGCATCGCAACCCTGGCAGGTGTGAGTGCATATATCGCACTGACTAACAAGCTGCAAGTATTAGAATCTCAGTATATTAGTAAAAATATTGCAAAGTTTATTAGTTTCTTTAGAAAAACGGAATGATTGATTTCTAGGCCTGATTTTGCTAAGATTAGCCATATATGGCAAGATCAACCTACCAAAAACAAATCCGCAATTTTTGTATAATCGCTCACATCGATCACGGTAAATCTACTTTAGCAGATAGATTGCTTGAGAAAACCAATACCGTGACTAAACGGGAGATGAAAGAACAACTTCTCGATCAAATGGATATCGAACGAGAACGCGGAATCACTATTAAACTGCAACCAGTACGAATGGATTACAAGGCGCCAAACAATGAGCGCTTTATTTTGAATTTGATAGATACTCCAGGGCATGTAGACTTTAGCTATGAAGTCTCGCGAAGTCTTGCAGCGTGTGAGGGTGCAATTTTAGTGGTAGACAGCACACAGGGAATTGAAGCGCAAACTTTAGCTAACGCGTATTTAGCAGTAGAGCATGATTTAACGATTATTCCGGTAATCAATAAAATTGATTTACCTAATTCGGACAGAGAGAAAACCACTGAAGAATTAATTGCTGTATTTGGATTTAAAAAAGAGGAGATCTTGTTTGCGTCAGGAAAAACTGGTGAAGGGGTGGAAGAAATTTTGCAAGCTGTGGTAGATAGGATTCCTGCGCCGCAAGGCAATACCGATGCACCGATGCGCGCTCTAATTTTTGATTCAATGTACGACACTCACAGAGGTGTAGTGACTTATATCCGTGTTGTAGATGGCAGATTGCCTTCAAGAGAAAAACTTTTTATGCTGGGTAGCAAAACTAGCGCAGAAAGTTTGGAAGTAGGATTCTTTAAACCACAAATGGAAAAAGGAGAAAATCTAGAAACTGGCGAAGTGGGCTATATTGTAACTGGCCTTCGAGATGTAAGTAAAGCTAGGGTCGGGGACACAATTACTCTTGCAAAGGAAAAAGATAACACTGAAGCGCTACCTGGTTACAAACATGTCACACCTATGGTCTACGCCAGTATTTTTCCAGTAAGCGGCGATGACTACCCAATGCTTCGTGAAGCAATGGATAGATTAAAACTTTCTGACTCAGCCCTTGAGTATGAGCCTGAAAATATCCCTAGCATTGGATTTGGTTTTAGAACCGGATTTTTAGGCTTGCTTCATATGGATATTGTTCAGGAGCGTCTGACTCGTGAATACAACCTCGATTTAGTTTTAACAGCACCAAGTGTTGCGTATGAAATCATTTTAACTAATGGTGAGACCAAGTTAGTTTACAATCCATCTCAATTCCCAGATCCGTCCGCAATTAAAGAAATTCGTGAACCTTGGATGAAAGTAACCATTCTTACTCCAGCAAGCTATATTGGGTCCATAATGGAAATTGTTACCCAAAGACGAGGGATTAGCGGTGATATTAAATATGTCGGAAGCGAACGAGTAGAAATGAGTTTTGAGATGCCTCTGGCTAACATTATCATCGATTTCTATGATAAACTTAAAAGTGTTTCTAGTGGGTACGCCTCTTTAAATTACGAATTTAGTGAGCTGAGGGCAGGGGATTTGGTAAAAGTAGATATTTTAGTTGGCGGAGAAAAAGTAGAAGCTCTAGCTGCTATAATGCATAAACAATTTGCTGAAACCGAAGGCCGCGAATTGGTCTCAAAGTTAAAGACTTTAATTCCAAGACAACAATTCGAAATTGCCATTCAAGCAGCGATTGGTGCTAAAGTGGTAGCTCGGGAGACCATCTCTGCATTCCGCAAAGATGTAACAACAGGACTATACGGTGGAGATGTTACTCGCAAAATGAAAGTTTTGAAAAAGCAGAAAATCGGCAAGAAACGCATGAAGAGAGTTGGTAAAGTTGATATCCCTCAAGAAGCATTCTTAGCGGTACTTAAGAAATAAATTAATTTTTAT
>CAZXPB010000035.1:0-2856 GCA_964642585.1 uncultured Candidatus Saccharibacteria bacterium | reverse complement strand
TTATTTATACGGAGACAGCACTTTGCTTGCGCAACTCGCTATAGCTGGAGTACAAGCTCTAGCTCGTGCAAGCGGCGTTAGCAGACTGTCTCCTTAATAAATAATTTTCATCCTAAAATCTTAATTCAAATCTAAATAAAACTCCCCGAAAGGGGAGTTTTATTATTTCTGGCTTTATTAAAACTTTATATTAAATTCAGTAAAACTTGTCCACCAAACATACGTTGACTAAGTTTCTGAATTTGGTAATCTTAAAATACTATGTTGACTTCTGAAGATATAAATAAGTTAATAGATGCGATGAAGGCATTCTTCTATACCAAAGAAGAAATGGATGTTAAATTCGAAAATATCGAAAACAATTTTTCAATACTACAGACTTCTGTAGATGCTTTTGCCAAAACTGTAAATGATACCGACCAAGAAGTTAGCGCTTTAGGGAATAGAGTAGATAATATTGATACTTGGGTGCAAGAAGCTGCTCCGATAATCGGTTTGAAGTATAAAGTTTAATTATATGTTTACTATTGAACAAATGAAACAGATTTCTGAGTATTTAATCAATGATTTTAAAAAAGTTTTTGCGACTAAGCAAGATTTTGACGAATTCTATGATCGTATCTATCAACTAAATGATTCTCTTCAAAAATCTATTAGCCAAATTTTAGATAAGAGGAAAGTCAGCAGGCAAAAGTAAAAACTATTTTAAAAGCTCCTCTATGTGGAATAGGGGAGCTTTTTTGATTGATGGGTATTGGTGGATAGATAATTGAAAAACTTTTAAATTTTCCTTTTAGCCACCGCAAACCAAATGTACTCAAGTTGTTCAGGGTAGAAAGTTGATAAATCCACGCGCCGATCTTGACTTAAGGAGAGAGATAAATTAGGGAATTTAATGTGGGGACTTCCTTTGCGTGCCCACGGCGAGCCCAAAGCATAAACCATAGCCACTCGTTGAATGGTTGGACGGGCCTCTCCATACTCTAACAGTTCAAGGATAGTTGCCGGACGAAATCCTAGCTTACTAATTTCCTCCAATACTTCTTCGTGTGAACTAATAATTCGATTGAAATGAACTAAAGCGATATCCGCTCCATACATTTCCAATCCAGAAATTGGGAAATTTCTGTCGTTGATACTGGGACAGATATAGTTATAATGATAATGACTAAATCCTCCGCGATGGTTTGAAAAAAAGTCTTCTGAAGTTTGTATCACTAGGAATGGTGATGTGTGTAAATTCGGTTATTTGAACCTCAACCTTTGGTAACATTTTAGAAATCCTCCTGAATTTGTAGACAGATTATATCATTTAATAACAGTTTTGTCAACCTTGGCCACTTAATTTAGGAAAACCTAAAGTTTTCCTCAAAAAAACTTGACATAAGTCTGAAAACCGTATAAAATACTCAAGAATAGCTAAAGAACAAGTTAGCTATATATTTTATGGCTTAAAAAAGCCAAAAATCCTTAACAAACTCATTGCATAAATGGACAAGGCAGTTAACAAATCGAAAATCCGCATCAAGATTCGCGCCTACGATCACAAGCTGATCGACCAAAGCTCGAAGCAAATTGTGGATACAGCTAAGCGTACCGGAGCCTCAATTTCTGGCCCAGTACCTCTTCCTACAGAGAAGAAAAAGTACACAGTACTTCGTTCTACTTTCGTACACAAAGATAGCCGTGAACAATTCGAAATGCGCGTTCACAAGAGAATGATAGATATTCTTGAACCAACTGCAAAAACCATTGATTCCTTGACCAACCTAAACTTGCCTGCCGGAGTTGATGTTGAGATCAAAATGAGTTAAAAACGAGCGTAAGTAAGTTTTGAGGGTCGCTAGTCTAGAAAGGCTGCTCCATTCAAAATACTATTTGCCAATCATATAAAGTCATCTTTTCTTATTGATGTATTTTTGTGTGCTGGACAAATAGTTCCGCACATTTTTTATTTGTTAAATTTCCAGTGATCAAAAAATATATATGAACTTCATTATCGGCAAAAAACTAAATATGACTCAATTCTTTGCAGAAAACGGGGAAGTGATCCCAGTTACTGTTGTTAGCGTTCCAGAAATGGTTGTTACACAAATCAAAACAGCAGAAAGCAAGGATGGTTATCATGCAGTTCAAGTCGGTATTTCTACAGATGTAGCAGGTAGTAAGCGCACAAATAAGCCAAAAACTGGTCACGCTAAAAAAGCAGGACAAGATACTGTTTTCGGTAAGTTTATTGAATTCCGCGTTGAAGACACAACAGGCTACGAATTAGGACAAAAATTGAATGTTGAACCTTTCCAAGTCGGTGAAGTTGTAAATGTTATCGGTACTATGAAAGGCCGTGGCTTTGCTGGTGCTATAAAGCGCCATGGTTTTAAAGGTTTCCCTGCATCTCATGGTCATGACAAACCTCGTTCTGTTGGTTCTATTGGTTCTCGTTACCCACAACACGTTAACAAAGGCCGCCGTATGGCAGGGCACATGGGTACTCAAAATGTAACTGTAAAAAACCTTCAAGTGGTAGATGTAGATGCTGAACAAAACCTAATCATGATTTCTGGAGCAATCCCAGGAGCAAACACAGGCATGGTTCGTATCACATCAACTGGATTGATTAAACCATTAGTAGCAGCTGTTGTTGAAACAGATAAGAAGAAGAAATAATAGATTATGAAAATCTCTGTATACAATCAAAAAGCTGAAGTAGTGGGCGAGATCGATTTGAATGAAAAGATCTTCGGTATTAAAACTACTCTACACTTACTAGCTGAAGCAGTTCGCGTTCAAGCATCCAATGCTCGTAAAGGTCTTGCAAACACAAAGACTCGCGGCGAAGTTTCTGGTGGCGGTAAG
>CAZXPB010000034.1:0-2985 GCA_964642585.1 uncultured Candidatus Saccharibacteria bacterium | reverse complement strand
TATTGAATAATAGAAAGATATAGCTAGATTTTGTTTTCAAAGGGGGTATATATGACTGATATTCGAAGAATGACGGACGAGTTAGCTGCTAGTTTACTGGAGAAAAGGATTGTGTTACTGGATCACGAATTGAGTCCAATTAACGCCAGATTTGTCCATACTGCATTACTGATGCTTGATGATCATAGTAGTGATCCTATAGAAATGCGTTTTCGCAGCGGTGGTGGTAATGCTTCTGCAGGACTCATGATCTATGACACAATTCGTGCCTTACGTTCTCCCGTGACTGCCTTTGTGTTTTCAGCCGGTTCTGCTGCATCAGTGATTCTGCAAGGATGCGACAGACGGGTTTGCTTTGAATCTTCAGCGATTTTGGTTCACTCTGTAGGGCCGAGCGCAGAAGGTCTCGAAAATCTTCGTTACAATAAATATTTCCACGAGCAAATAAACAGTCTAGAGAAAACCCTGTCTGTAATGCAAGATCGAATTTGTGAAATCTATTTAGCGAGAACGAAGATGACTAAAAAGAGATTGAAGAAAGTGATGCTTGAAGGAGATATGTACGAGCGATGGGTTTACGGAAAGGAAGCTTTAGAATTAGGACTTGTAGACGAAGTCATTGATTCTGAATTTAAATTCGACCAACTCATAACGATCTAAAAAAGCCGCGAGAATCACACTAGATTCTCGCGGCCATTTTTTTACGGCAATACTGACTTATTTTGCTATTTATTCTTTTTGCGTTCGTTTAGAGTTAAGTATTTTTTACGAATACGAATAGATTTAGGAGTAACTTCAGCAAGTTCATCACCACCGATGTATTCAAGAGCAAAGTCTAGAGTAACTTCTTTTGGTGGAGTTAAGATGATGCTTGAGTCACTTCCAGAAGCACGCATGTTTGTCAGTTTTTTACCCTTAGTGACGTTGACTTCCAAGTCCATGTCTAGCGCATTTTTTCCCACTACCATTCCTTCGTAGACTTCTGTAGCGGGGCCAATGAACAAAGTACCACGACTTTGAGCATTATTTAAACCATAAGCTAAAGCAGAACCACTGTCAGATGCAATAATTGAACCATGTTCGTTACTACGCAGGTCAATTTCGTGCACTGGTTTAAAGCTATCAAACAAGTTGTTGATAATAGCAGTACCACGAGTGCGAGTCAGTAGTAAGTTTTTAAGTCCAATCATACCGCGAGTAGGGATAATGTATTCAGCGTGAATTTCACCACTGGCGTTGCTATCCATTTGTTGGAGTTCACCGCCACGCTTACCAACTTCTTCAATTACCACCCCTTGGTGTTCGCTTGGGACATCTACTGTTAAAATTTCGTAAGGTTCAAGCTTAACGCCGTCTTCTTCATGGAAAATAACTTGAGGTTGAGACACTTGCATTTCAAATCCTTCACGACGCATAGTTTCGATCAATACACCTAAGTGCAATTCACCACGACCAGAAACCATAAACGCATCGCCACTTTCTGTAGATTGTTCAACCCGCAAAGCAACGTTAGTTTCTAGCTCGCGGTCTAGGCGGTCTTTAATTTGGCGACTAGTAAGTAGTGTGCCTTCACGACCAGCGAATGGGGAAGTGTTTACACCGAAAGTCATTTTAATTGTTGGTTGTTCAATTTCAACTGGTGGAATTTGTTTAGGGTTAGCAGAGTCTGCAAGGGTATCACCAATTTGGATGTTATTAAAACCGCCTACTGCGACAATGTCTCCAGCTTGAGCTTCATCTACTTCTGCAGGAAGAAGACCATCGTACATTTGTAAAGATGAAATTTTGCCAGTCACCAGTTTACCATCACGGTTAATGTGAGCGACTGTCTGTGCTTTTTTAACTGAGCCTGAGGTGATTTTACCAATACCAATTTTTCCTTTGTAGTTATCGTAACGCAAAGCAAGAATTAACATTGCAAAAGGTTGGTCAGGTTCGACATCTGGTGCTGGAATGTGTTCCACAATTGCTTCAAAAACTGGAATGATGTTGTGTTGATCATTTGGTAAAGTAGTGCCAGCCTCTTTTGATTTCACTGCATCTAGTACTGGTTGGAGTTCTGTATGTGCCACACCGTTAATTCCACTAGCGTAGATCATAGGGAAGTCTAATTGTTTATCTGATGCGCCAAGTGCAACGAATAAATCAAAAGTACGATTAATAACGTCTTCAACTTGAGCTTCTGGTTTATCTACTTTGTTAATCACTACAATTGCTTGGTGGCCAAGTTCAAGAGCTTTCTTTAGAACGAATTTAGTTTGAGGCATTGGGCCTTCTTTAGCATCTACTAATAGAAGTACACCATCGGCCATTTTTAGGGTACGCTCAACTTCACCGCCAAAGTCAGCGTGACCAGGGGTATCAACAATGTTAATTTTAGTACCACGGAACTGAACTGAAGCGTTTTTTGCAGTAATGGTAATTCCGCGTTCTCTTTCAAGATCGCCAGAATCCATAATTAAATCACCACCACTATCTTTAACAGTGTCGGTCTGTTTTAACATGGCGTCTACTAAAGTTGTTTTGCCATGGTCAACGTGAGCGATTATGGCGATATTGCGGATATTTTCGCGCTTCATATGTACTTTCACTTAAGGGAATAAAAATACCGAGCACCGGCTCGGTACGAACTTCTCATAGTATAGAGTAATTTTGGCTTGTTGTCAATCTTTGCTATACTATATATATGGCAACAGTTAAACGTCTTCAAACAGTAAGTTTTCTCGTAATTTTAGCAATCATTCTTGTATTAATTCTATTTTTACTGAAACCATTCGTAAATATTTTAGCATTGGGCAGCATTGTAGCAATTTTGTTCTACCCGGTGTATTTATTTATCCTCAGGAAAATTAAATATCCAAGCTGGGCAAGTTTGCTCACTGTTTTGATAATTCTCGTGATCGTTCTTGGTCCAATCTATTTGTTTGGCCAGATTTTGTTTAATGAATTAAATCATTTATACACTCAACTTCGTGATGGGCACTT
>CAZXPB010000033.1:696-3347 GCA_964642585.1 uncultured Candidatus Saccharibacteria bacterium | reverse complement strand
TTGCTGCTGGAATCATCGAAGCTCGCGCTGGCATGAATGCTCGTAAGGGACAACAATAGTTCGATTATAAAACTATAAAAGTAAAAAGCGCTCCGAAGTTCCGGAGCGCTTTTTTGTTTGCGAAAATTTTATATTCTTTTTGGTGACTGGATAAAGAACAAAAGAATTTCTAATCCCAGGTATAGAAATGTTATGACTAGCAATGCTTCTGTGGAAGTACAGATGTGTTCGACAGAAAGCCCTTTGTTCTTATCGCTTGAGATAGGCAGGACTAATTCCCCAAAAATATTTCCGCACAAAAATAGAATGATAAAAATAGATCCAAATCTGGAAAAATTTAATAGCATAGGACCTCCTGTTGAACGGGTTTTGTCAGAGCGTTTTCCTGAATTATTAAATTTTTAGTTGATTCCGTCAATCCTTGCAGAAGCCCTTGGATAGTTTTATACTGCTGTTATGAATTTGAATGACTTTTTAAAACTAGCTGGGGAGCAGGGGAAAGTAGTGGTAGTCGGTGATGACGGTACTGTGAAGGGTATCTTTTTGCCGTATGAGCAGTATCAGAAGATGTCAGGTGGTAAAACCTATGAACAGCAAAAGGAAGATGTTGCCGAAAAAGCGAATCGAGAAATCTTACAAGCGCAACTTGAAGAGGTGATTGCTCCAAGTGATATTGCGTTTGCAAATTCACCAGCGGGGATCATGGCTCAAACAATGCCGGAAGCGATTGTTGAACCAACACACTTTTCCTCAAACGCTGAGCGAATTGATTCACTCATTAACAAGCGTGCACAAAATTTATTTAAATCAATTCCGTACGACTATAATGTTCCTGAAATAGCTACATCAGCGACAGATGAAGAAATCAAACCAAACTTCGACGATATTTAAAAATAAAAAAGTCCTCATTCCTGAGGACTTTTTTATTGGGTGCAAGTTTTGCTTCCCATTTCGCTGTCAACTTATTTCTATGATAGCAAATCTTGTAGTGATGTCAAGATGGTGGACCGCCCGGGACTTGCACCCGGATTCTATCGTTGACAGCGATGAATCTTAACTACTTAGACGAGCGGCCCATGTTTCTATGGTGCCATAATCGTACTAAAACTTGATTTAATAATTGTTAAAGTTTTTCTGAAGTTAATATATAAACAAAAAACAGCCGGTGAGAGAGAGTCAGCTGTTTTTTCGGTTTTCCTGTTGTAATTATTTCCTGGTATTTAGTTCGATGTATCCCAGCAAGGGATCGTCGCCGGGAGACTCTGAAAACGTTCGTTTTTTGAAAGTTATAATATCTCCGGTACTTAATTGCCATTTCTTCACACGCAAGTAAGTATCACTTGGGTTGTAAAAATTTGACTCGATACGGAGTGTTTTTCGAAACATTGGATCGGATTCACTTTGCAGAATCACTTCGTATAAGGCGAAATTTTTACTAGAAGTAATGTTAATTTGCTTAACTCTGAAAGCCGTGGATGTGAACTGTTCCACTACCGGCTGAATTTCGCTGGTCGGTTCCGCAGGTTGTGCAACAGGTGGTTTTTCAAAAATTCCGCAACTGCTCAATACTCCCATGGTGAAGGCGATCATCACCACTAAAAATAGTTTGGTAAGGTTTTTCATCTAAGTTCCTCCGAGTTGAATTTGAAAATTGTAACTAACTGATTTGGATAGTATCATCGCTTAATACTAAAGTCAAGTAACGTAATAAAAAAACAGCCGGCGAGAGTCGGCTGTTTTTTGTTTATTGCAGACCAATCTCATCGGCTTTAACCCATATTCCGAGTGCGGCAGTGCTATGCACACGCCCATATAGGTTTCCGCTAACCTTGTGTTCGGTGCCCGGGCCGACAGTTTGGTATCGTACTCCGGGTTGATCTTTCTGCTTTGCGTATACTTCGCGAATGAACTCTGCAACATCATCACCCGTTCGGTGAAATGAGTATTGATCTTGCTGAGGTCCATCCCCATAAGTAACATGCCAATGTACGCGGTATAGATGATATGACATACAAGTGCGCCTCCTATCGTATGATGTGTTGATTGTACATTATTAGAAGAGGGAAGAGAAGTCAAGCTTTAGATTATTACTTGACAGCCTGCCGAAAACTCCATAGAATATATTGTGATTGGCGCGCTTCTCAGGCGCCGATTTTAAAAGTCCAATAATTAAATATTGAATGAGCGCGAAGCAGTCCTGATGTTCCTGGATTCCTACGCGAAAAAAAGAGAGACCCTCCCTTTTCCTCCGCATCGATAGGATGAGAAGCGAGGGTATCTCGGGGCATCCCGCAGATACGCACATTCAACGAAAGGTATCAAATGGCAGAGCAATTTGATCGCTCAAAGACCCACGTTAACGTTGGTACTATTGGTCACGTAGACCATGGTAAGACAACTTTGACTGCGGCAATTACAACCGTTCTTGCTAAGACCGGTGGTGCTAAAGCTCGCGATTACGCTAGCATCGACAACGCACCAGAAGAAAAAGCACGTGGTATTACAATTAATACCTCACATGCTGAATACGAATCAGCAAATCGTCACTACGCTCACGTAGACTGTCCAGGTCACGCTGACTACATCAAGAACATGATTACTGGTGCAGCTCAAATGGATGGCGCTATTCTAGTAGTATCTGCTACTGATGG
>CAZXPB010000033.1:0-638 GCA_964642585.1 uncultured Candidatus Saccharibacteria bacterium | reverse complement strand
AAACAACTGAACACATCTTGCTTGCTCGCCAAGTAGGTGTACCTCACATCGTTGTTTACATGAACAAATGTGATATGGTTCAAGACGCTGAACTTCTAGACCTTGTTGAAGAAGAAATTCGCGATCTTCTTACAAAGTACGAATTCCCTGGAAAAGATACTCCAATCATCCGTGGTTCTGCTTTGAAAGCTTTAGAAGGTGATACATCCGACATGGGTGAACCATCTATCTTAAAGCTTGTTGAAGCTCTTGATACCTTTATCCCTGATCCAGTTCGTGCAACTGACCAACCTTTCCTAATGCCAATCGAAGACATCTTCACTATTGAAGGTCGTGGTACTGTGGTAACTGGTCGTATCGAACGTGGTATTATCAACATCAACGAAGAAGTTGAAATCGTTGGTATCCGCCCTACATCTAAGACAGTTGTTACTGGTGTTGAAATGTTCAACAAGCAACTTGATAAAGGTATGGCTGGAGATAACGCTGGTCTACTTCTACGTGGTGTAAAGAAAGAAGAAGTAGAACGTGGTCAAGTTTTGGCTAAACCAGGTTCTATTACTCCTCACACTGAATTCTCAGCTGAAGTATACATCTTGAACAAAGAAGAAGGTGGACGTCACACTCCATTCTTCAAA
>CAZXPB010000032.1:0-4741 GCA_964642585.1 uncultured Candidatus Saccharibacteria bacterium | reverse complement strand
TTATAATCAAACTTTTTTGAATTCATGTTTGGATACGAAACTTTAACAAAATGCCCGTCTATAAATTTAATATCTAAAAATTCCCAGGAAGCGTTTTTGGGAAGAATGTACGATGCAATCATAAACTCACTCTCTCGCTTGGAAGATGATGTCGCAATTTCTTCTGGATTGATAATCCTTACATCCTGTACCGGTCTTATAAGTAGAGGAATTAATGAGCTCTCCCCATCTTCATCGTATCCAGGTATTGCTGGTAACGAGATTCTGCTCATTGCTTGAAGGTTCGGTCTCATAGTTTCAACCATTGAATTTAACGCCCGTAGAGGTTCTGCCATTTTCTCAGCAACCTTCTTATATGATTCCATAGCTTTATTTAACGGCAAAACAAGCCTCTCTGCACGGTCAGGCTCATACCCTTTTTCTATTGCTTGTTTGTATACTAATTCTCCAACTGTCATATTTATATTATACCAAAAAAATGGCATTTGTTGGCATTTACAGACCCCGACCCACATGCCTCAAAATCCTCTGAGTAAATATGCTATAATACCCTTATAAACATTGTACTAGTTGGGTACTTAACCCGACTGTCCCGCCAGAAACTTTAACATATTTAAAATCAATATGTTTATAAAACTATATGCAATTGCCCTACCAGTATTTTTTGTCATAGACATGATTTGGCTTGGGCTAGTTGCAAAAAACTTTTACAGCACGCAAATTGGTTCACTCATGAAAAATGATGTGAACTGGACTGCGGCTATTATTTTTTATATTATCTTCATTGCTGGTCTAGTAGTTTTCGTAATCACACCGGCAATAGAAAAGGGGTCGTGGATGCACGCCCTACTATTTGGAGCCTTCTTTGGGCTAGTTTGCTATGCTACTTACGATTTAACTAATTTGGCAATCGCTAAAGATTGGCCGCTACTTGTAACAATCGTTGATATTTCTTGGGGCGCAATACTTGCAGCTTCAGTTTCAACTATCACTTACTTCATCGCTAAAAAAATTGGGTTATAATTACCCTTTGTTTGGTATCTTGTTTCGTGGTAAAATAAATATAAGAGTAAACTAAAAAGGGAAAATGGCAAGACAAGAAGTAGAAACAATTCTAGAGTGGCAAGCACCTGAATTCAGACATTATCCAAAAAATGCCGCGTGGTTCATTACCTACGCAATCATTGTGATTTTACTAATTGTCTATGAAGTAGTGCAAAGAGATTGGTTTGGCGGAATTAGCATTTTTATTATCGCTTCCCTATTTGCCGCTTTTGCACTGAACAAACCAAAAGTAGTCACTGTCAAAATTACGACTCATGGTCTGCACATCGATGACACTAACATCCCCTACAATAACATCAGGCAATTTTGGATCGTAGATACAGATAATCATCGCACCCTTAACATAGAAACAACTGCATACTTGAACCATCAATTAAACATTGAGTTAAGCGATCAAGACCCAGACGAAGTACAAGAAATTTTAGTAGAACTGCTTCCAGAAAAAGATGTTGCGGAAGAAACCATGATCCAAAAAATTGCTCACAAACTTAAATTTTAACTTTCAACTATATCGGTTAAAATGAACAGCCAGAAAAGCTTTACGCTTACTTCTCCCATTTCAATTTTGCCTCAAGTGGGCACTTCACTCACCAAAGCTTTTAATAGCATTGGTGTTTTTAGTGTTGGTGATCTTTTGTATAACTTCCCTAGTCGTTATATGGATTTCAGAAAAACGATCAAAATTGGAGAGATAGAAATTGGAGACACCGTCACTGTACTAGGCACAGTTAGAACTGTGAGAGCAAATCCGATTTTCCGCTCCAGGATATCTATTTCTGAAATAACCATCGAAGATTCAACAGGGAATATCAAAGTGGTGTGGTTCAATCAACCATATATTGCTAAAGCGTTAAGCGTTGGTGATGAAATAATCCTTTCAGGAAAAGTTACTCTATACAAAACTGCTCAGTTTACAAATCCAGCTTACGAAATTATCAGACAACACTCTAATGAAGAAGGTGCGCTAGAAACAGACACGCTTGAACATCTTCATACTGGCAGACTTGTGCCTGTGTACAAAAAAAGTGAATTAATCCCAATTCGGACCATACGCCGGTTGGTAAAATTAGTTTTGCCTTTAGCGACGAATTTTCCTGACTATCTTGCCGATAGTAGTACGGCAAAAAAACTAAATGTGATTGCTCTTGCAAAAGCCATAGAAAATTTACATTTTCCTGAAAATGATGAAGACGTAAATAACGCTCGTTTTAGAATTGCACTTGAAGATATTTTGCCACAACAACTGGCAATGGAAATGCAAAAAGAATTAAGATCTAATAATAAGACTTTTAAGATCAAAGCCGACATAGAGAAAGTAAAGCTATTCTTAACAACCCTGCCGTTTGAATTAACCCCTAGCCAAAAACGCGCTATTTGGGATATCTTCCAAGAATTAGAGACTGGCAAACCAATGAACCGATTACTACAAGGTGATGTCGGAAGCGGGAAAACAATGGTCGCGATTTTAGCAGCTCTCCAGACTGCAGGCAATGGTTTTCAAACTGTAGTCCTGGCTCCAACAGAAATACTGGCAAAGCAACACTACGAAACTTTTCTCTCAGTTTTTGGCACACCTAAATCATCACAAACTGCTTCTGGCGGAATTGCATTACTCACGCGCAGCTTTGCTCTAATAGATGGCAAAGTTTTCACTAAGGAAGATGTAAATGCAAAATTAAAATCTGGCGCTATAAAAGTGTGTATTGGTACTCACGCTTTACTGCAAGGGAAAAGTAAGTTTAAAAATCTAGCTCTGTTAGTAATTGACGAACAACACCGATTTGGTGTCGCTCAACGAAGCTTACTTTTGGAAAACAAAAAAGTCCCTCACCTGCTTTCCATGTCAGCAACACCGATTCCGCGCACATTAGCAATGTCGCTTTACGCAGATCTTTCGGTGTCTACTCTTAGCCACTTACCTTCTGGCAGAAAACCAGTTGGAACTTTTATCGTCAGTGAAAATGACAGAGAAAAAGCTTACGATTACATACGTAGTGAAGTGAAAGCCGGCCATCAAGCATTTGTAGTAACGCCGCGCGTGGAAGATACCTCGCTTTCAGAAGTCCGGTCTGTAAAAAAAGAATTTGCCAGACAACAATCAGAAGTATTCCCAAATCTTAAACTGGGTTTGTTGTATGGCAAAATGAAAAGCGCTGACAAAGATGCCATCATGGCTAAAATGGCCGAAGGTGATTTAGATATTTTAGTCACTACGTCAGTAATTGAAATCGGGATAGACATTCCAAACGCTACAACAATGATTATTGAAGGCAGTGAAAGATTTGGCTTAGCCCAATTACATCAACTTAGAGGAAGAATTGGTAGAAGCAACCTACCAAGTAAATGCTTTTTATTCACCACAGAAGCCGGTCATCAAGAAATCAACAGATTAAAAATTCTTTCTCAGGTTAATGACGGTTTTAAATTGGCGGAATTAGATTTGGAAGAAAGAGGATTCGGGGATCTGTTTGGCAAACAACAAAGTGGATTCTCATTCAGGTTTCCGCAGTTTATCTCTGTGCCAGCCCTTAAAATAGCACGCCAGGTGGCTGAAGAGTTTACTCCAAAGAAACTTTCTCAGCCAAAGTTTTCAGGCCTAAAATCCCAAGCGGAAAGCTATTTAAAGGATCTTTATGCTGAATAAAGACAAAGAGCCTATTTTACAATTTTCTTGACAAACTACACTATTTTGTGGTATAAAGGTTAGGTGTGGAGTTGTACTATCCTCATAGTTCGAAGTTGAAGTTGAAAATTTGAAGGAGATCAAAAATGACAAAGACTACCCCCCGTCCTACATGTGCAAACCCTAAATGCACAATATCCCTGCCTTTGGCTCCGGTCATAAACCAGGAAACGAAGGAACTTTTCTGCGGCGACAACTGCTACCTAGAAGCCAGAACTTTGGCACACAGAGCAGAATTGGCGGCAAAAAGCAAAGGATCTGCTGCCGTTACCCCGGCCAGAACCATTGCGGGAGACGATGCTCCCGGACTCTACGCATAAAGAATTTTCCTCATCCGAGGAAAAGAACAAGTCAAAATACGCCGCGATCAATCTTGACCGCGGCTTTATCTTTACTTAATTTTTAAATCTTTAACTGTTTTAATTTCTTTTGCAGAGAGAAGTTTATTAAACCCGAGTTTTTTTGCTTCTTTAGTTCGTTTGTCTAACTGAGTAACACTGCGCACTTCACCAAGAAGCCCTACTTCACCAAATGCTAAAGTTCCGGCAGGAATTACTTTGCCGTAGTAAGACGATAATATTGCCATTACAACAGGCAAGTCTGCTGCGCGCTCTTGCACCTTAAATCCACCCGCAACATTTACATATACATCCTGGTTGGACAAATTCACCTGTAATGATTTCTGCATTATAGCTAATAACAACTGCAATCTATTGGGATCAAACCCTGAAGCTACTCTTCTTGGATAACTCAAAGTCGTGGTGTTTGTTAACGCTTGAATTTCAAGTAATAACACTTTGTTCCCTTCTACTGTGGCAGTTACACAACTTCCAGCTAAGGGTTTATCTCTGTGCTCTAAAAACATCGCTGCAGGATTTGGAACTTCTACTAATCCAGCCTCACGCATTTCAAAAATTCCGACTTCCCCTACACTACCAAATCTATTTTTACTACTACGAAGTAATCTCAAATCACCGAATCTATCTCCTTCTA
>CAZXPB010000031.1:0-5436 GCA_964642585.1 uncultured Candidatus Saccharibacteria bacterium | reverse complement strand
TGGCCTTTTTGATTGATGATTGTATCAATAGCGACAGCAGTTTTACCAGTTTGGCGATCGCCAATAATGAGTTCGCGTTGACCGCGACCAATAGGGATAAGCGCATCAATTGCTTTAATACCTGTTTGAACTGGTTGGTGAACGGATTGACGAGTAATAACACCAGGAGCAATTTTCTCAACCGGATAGTAAGCATTTTCTTTGATTGGTCCTTTCCCGTCTTTTGGTTCCCCTAATGAAGATACCACGCGGCCAATAAGCGCATCGCCAACAGGAACAGATAAAATGCGACCAGTGGATCGAACAGTGTCCCCTTGCTTAATGTGTTCAAAAGGACCAAGGATGATAGAGCCTACAGTGTGTTCCTCAAGGTTTAAAGCTACCCCAAAAGTGCTCTTGCCGTTAGCATCTTGTCCGAAATCAAGCATTTCCATGCTACGCGCTTTAGTTAAACCAGAAACGCGAGCGATGCCATCACCGACTTCAACTACAGTTCCAACTTCTTCAACAGATGTGGTCGGTTCAAATTTGGTGATTTGATTTCTAAGTATCTCAACTATGTTGTTTTTTGAATTGTTTGTTGCCATAAAGTTTCTTTCTTGTCTTAATTTTCCTGAGATAGGTTATCTCGCAAATGGTTTAATTGATTTCTGACACTTCCATCTATTAAGGTATCACCTGCCCGAATTACTACTCCACCTATAATTCCTGAGTCGACTTTTTGTTTGATTTCAATATCTTTACCGACAAGGGAGTTAAGTTCGTTTAGCATTGATTTTGAAAGCTCCGTATCCCCTGCCGTCGTGACTGTTACTTCAGTAATGCCTTTTTGCTCAGCATCATAAATTTCAAATGCAGCAATTATCTTTTCGTATTCCGCTAAATCCCCTTTTTGCTTTAAGACTTCAATAAAGTTTTCAATAACTTTTTCTTGATCTTTTGGCGCCGTATCTGCTATGGCTTCATAGAGGGCTTGAGCGTATTGTTTATGAGTAAATTTCATATTAACTTCTTCCTTGCTTTAGGGCATCTTCGATCAACTGCTTGTCCTTTACTGGGTCAATCTTGCTTTTTAAAATTTTTGAAGTTGCTGCTACGACAATGTCTGCTAATTCTGCTTTTGCCTGATTGATCATTAGTCCTTTTTCCTGTTCTAATCTGATTTTAGCTTGTTCCATAATTCTATTCTGCTCATCGGTAGTATTTTTTAGTGCTTCAGTCTTAAGAGATTCAGCAGCTTGTTTTGCTTGAGTGATGATAGCAGTAGCTTGAGTGCGAACGGTAGAAATTTCTTCTTGTTTCCAAGAATCAAAGTCTGCTCTATCTTTTCCAATTTTTTCAGCTTCTTGTAAAGAGTTCTCAATTTTTTCGGTACGAGCTGAAAGACCCGAAGTAACAGGTTTAAATACCCACTTCCACAAGACAAATAATACAATGCCAAAGTTAAGTAATTGAGCTAAAAAT
Organism: uncultured Candidatus Saccharibacteria bacterium; assembly: GCA_964642585.1. Taxonomy (GTDB): domain Bacteria; phylum Patescibacteriota; class Doudnabacteria; order UBA920; family UBA920; genus UBA920. The sequence continues at coordinate 3,972 of CAZXPB010000031.1, read as the reverse complement.
AGTTTCCAGTTCAAACCGAACATCCCAACAATTCCTGTATCTTCATGTTCTTCAGCGGGAGCTGCTTCTTCAGTCGTACCAGCCTCAGAGTTAGTCGCCTTTTCTTCTGTTGCTTGATTTACCACTGGTGCCGTTGTTGCAGACGCTTGAACAGTAAAAGCACTACCGGAAAATAGGGCTAAGGAAATTATTATAATTGAGAAATATTTTTTCATATAAGTTTAAATTTTTAGTGTCTAGTTCCAATCTTTTAATCTTTATTCAGACCAATTATTACTCTTGGAAAATTTAACTTTTTCCAGAAAGAAGGTTTGAACGATTAAAAGATTGTATACTAAATACTAAATAATGAAAGTGATAACAAGAGCGTAAATAGCAATCGCTTCAGCGAAAGCCATACCAAGAAGCATCGGTACGAATAGTTTGTCTACGCTTTCAGGGTTGCGACCAATAGCTTCCATTGCTTTTGCGCCAATGCGGCCAATGCTTAGAGCTGGGCCAATACCACCAACAGCGATTGTGATTGCTTTTGCAAGCAATTTCATTGATTCTGGTTCCATATTTTTCCTTGCGCAACTTACGACTGGGATTGTGTTTAAAGTCGAGTTGCAGTTAAGTGATAAAGATCAAACCTCAAAAATTTAAGGTTTGATACAAAGCACCTAATTAAAAATACTATGTAGTAGCTTCAGCGGGCGATTTGTGTTCAGTGCTGTGCTCTGCACCATGGCTGACCACTGGGGTAGTAGCGACAGTTAAATACACCAAAGTAAGCATTGAGAACACAGTCGCTTGCACAACCCCCACAATTATCTCTAACGCCATGAATGGCAATGGTAAAAAGACTGGCAAGATCCCAGCTAATACAGTTAAAAGTACTTCTCCAGCAAAGATGTTTCCGAACAAACGAAGGGATAGTGAGAGTAGTTTTGCTACCTCAGAAACAATTTCTAGTAAGCCAACGAAAAACTCAATAACCGCAGTTAAAATATTCATCATATTTCCAGATTTCACTGCGTGCCAGAGATCTCCTAGTTTAATGAATTTGTTCGCATACTTAAAGAATCCAATCACCGCTATTCCTAAAAAGTGAGAAACAACTACAGCAATAATAGCCATCGCAATTGTCATATTTAGATCAGTGTTCGCTGGTCTAAATAATGGAATGAGTTCTACATGACCGTTATGAACAAGGTATCTACCAATACTGCCAATTCCTGGTAGCAAACCAATCCAATTTGAAACTAAGATAAACAAGAACAATGCTCCTACTAATGGTAAAAACTGAATAGTTTTCTTTCTACTTTGCGTAACAGTATCAAAATACTGATAGAGCATCTCTAAAATACTTTCAAAAAAATTCAATAATCCTTTTGGAGATTTCCCTAAATACTTTTTAACAGCTCGGTTTATTAAAAATGCGAAGACAACAAAACCCAACATTGTTAATGTTGAGTTGATAATAGTATTTGTTACTGGAAAACTGCTAATGTAAAAAATTGGTTCAGCAGCTAAAGGGGGCAATGCGAGCATTATAAAAGTTTAAGTTTAGTCTATAAAATCTTTGTACAACGAGTTAATCCTTCTGTAAAACCATATTGCGCTGGTTACAAGAGCTAAAATTAAGCCAGCATAGAGGAAAACAGGGTTTTCGTATTTGGCAGATAGCCATTTTCCCAAAAAAGCAAAAAAAACTAATGGGAGAACAATCATAAAGCCAAATTGTAGAGCAAAAGACAGACTTTTTAAGAAAGTAATTTTCTTTTTGTCGGATTTAGCAATTTCTTCTTTGGTTTCCTGTTCCATCATATTTTTAAGCTTAACGCCAAAATTCTAACAAAAAAAGCCACTTTTGGCAAGCGCTTTCAATTTGGAGCGGACGATGGGAATCGAACCCACGTCTCAACCTTGGGAAGGTCGCATACTACCATTGTACTACGCCCGCACTAGAATATTATAACAAAAAAGCTCCCAAAAATGGGAGCTTAAACTGAGATTTAGAATTTTAGTAGTTTTATCACTCTAACATTGTCGGATTGTTCAAGTAACCACTTTTGGAACCCTTCAGTCTTTTGATAAACTTGTTTTAAGTGAATTTGCTTGGCGCCATTTTCACCATCATTGTTAGTGTCTAATACTTTCAAAATATGAAGACCGTATCTGCTAACGACAAATTTAATTTCATCTTTCTTCGCATCTTGTAAACTCTTGCGGAATTCAGGAAGTAGATCGTCAAATGAGATCATACCACTGTCACCTGCGAAGTCTTTTAGATTCTCATCTTCTGAATAAGCCTTGATGATATCCTCAATACTTTGGCCGTTGGCTAATTTATCTTGCAAAGCTTTTACTTTCGCATAAGCGTCTTTATTTAAATCTTCTTGGCTGTTATACCATAGAACGAGTTGAGATTGAAGTAATTCTTGGCGGATGACATCGTTCTTGAACTCATCTGGAGTCATCGCATAAGTTTTCTCAAGTTCCACTTTAAAAGAATTCTCATCACCATTAGCATATTGCTTAACAATATTATTGTATTCTTCATCAAGTTCAGCCTTTTCTACTTTAAGGCGGTATTTATTCGCCAATGCTTCTATTTTCTTGGATTCAAGAAGTTGATCAAACGTATCTGTTGCATTCACTTCAACACCCAGCCCTTGAGCATCTGCTAGTTGTTTTTGCAAGTTGATGCGAGAGATGACCTTATTTGCTGATACAAAGTTCATGTCCACGATCGCTGCAGGAAGTGGTAAATAATTAAAAACTTTTTCTTTGGCAGGGATCACTGACCCAGTGTAAAGCCAACCTATGGCACACCCAATGATTATAAGTAAAATTGCTATCACTCCAATAGTGATAGTTTTCTTCTTAGCGTGAGATTTTTTTCCTTTTTCTCCGTGAACTATTTCTTTTTCTTCTTCTTGTTCTGTTGTATCCATAATTTATTAATTAAGATTGATTAAATATATATTCCCACCACTTTTGTGGATTAGATTTTGATGTTCCTAGCTCTTCTTCCTGGATTTGTGTACCAATCACCGGAAAATTAACTACAATTTCACCATCTTTTTTAAGTCCCAATTGCTCTCTAGCTAACTTTTCGCGGTAGTTATCTGTGGAAAAGTAGTTAAGAGATTGTTCTAAGGCTTTGTTGTGCTGTTCTAGCTCAGCTTTTTGCTCTTGAAGATGGTTTATTTCAGTATCGATTTTACGGCGTTCTTGCCATTGCTTTAATTCTAACCCAAAAACAGCCAGAAGTACAACCATAACTAGGCTTAGAAATATTTTGGAATAGAAGATTTTAGGTAAATGCATTAGGTGGATTTATTAGAATTTTGATTTGTTGAATTTTGTGTAACCAACTTGTTCTTGTACATGCGAAGCATCAGCTTTGCCGTAAACTGATCCAGACATCTTTTCTACAGCTCTTTGATGTAGCTCCCATAGATAGTCCTTAATCTCCATAGGTGTGTCAATATTTTGTAAGATAATTGGTTCCATTAAACCTACAACTTGAACTTCAACATTTCCATATCCAAAAAATCTTGAGATGATCCCTTCAGTTTTATAGCTAACATTTAGAATTCTCTCGTGAGGGGTTTCTGTGACAGTCTGATCAAACAATCCTTTTTGAAAATAGTGTAACAATCTTTGGTTAGTGACAACATAATAGTTTAATCTCCAGATTATGATTAGCCTGCTGATGTGGCCGATGACCAAAATAATCCAAATTAAGAGAATTTTCCAAAGATTGCCACCAGGTACAAATCTAAAAACAGCATAAGATGGGAGTAGTACGACCAAAACAGCAACAATCACAGGATGAATCAAAGTGTACATACTTTGCCGGTATGTCGCTCGTATGTTTTCGAATTCTTTAAGAGCAATTTTCATTTAAAATTATTTAGAATGAAAAGGCGAACATGCTGCCAATCATAGAAATTACGATTAGTGCAGTTACAATCACAAGGA
>CAZXPB010000030.1:0-5642 GCA_964642585.1 uncultured Candidatus Saccharibacteria bacterium | reverse complement strand
CCATCAAACTACATTGGCGACTACCCTGGAACAGGTTATTATCGGTTTGCGAAAAACGGTCAACAATATTTGGTAATTAGTTTGTCTGGAAAAGTTTTTATGGATTCTCGTGGGAAGTGGAATATTGCTAATCCGTTTTTTGCGTTTGATGAACTTTTCACAACTCAAGCTCAAAAAGATGATATAATAATTGTAGATTTACACGCAGAAGCGACTAGTGAAAAAGTTGCTTTCGGGATTCACGCAGACGGCAGAGCAACAGTTGTCTATGGTACTCATACTCATGTGACAACTGCAGATGAACAACTGCTTCCACAAGGAACTGCATACCTTACAGATGTTGGCATGTCAGGCGCAAAAGAATCGGTCCTAGGAGTCATTCCCAAAGTTGCTCTCGATCTTTTCTTGGAACGCGCAAAACTGAAAGTAGAAATTCCAGAAAGTGGTCCGGCAATAGTAAATGCCATGCTTGTAGAAGTAGATGGAAACAAGCCTACTAAAATTCAGAGACTTTCAAAAATTGTCCATGTCGGAGATTAAGTTTTAATCTTAAAAATAAAACAAAAATGAAATTCATTAATCCACAAAATGTTGTTGCTCAAATGGGTTTGAGCGTTGGTCAAACTGTTGCAGATTTCGGTAGCGGTAGTGGTTACTTTGCTATTGCTGCAGCAAAAATGGTTGGAAATACCGGCGTAGTTTTAGCGGTAGACGTACAGCAGTCAAAACTAACAGCGGTGTCATCAATTGCAGGACAACAAGGGTATAAAAATATTCGACTGGTTCAAGAAGATTTAGATAATCCAGTCAAAAATATTCCCGATGGCAGTTGCGATGCAGTGATTATGGCAAGTGTTCTTCACGAGGTGCACAATCGCGAGCAGTTATTAAAAAATGCTTATAAAGTATTAAAAACTGGTGGCTTAGTTCTGGCTGTAGAGTGGAAAGCGGAGCACACTATTTTTGGTCCCGACCAAACTCAACGGATCCCAGAAGAAAAATTAGAAACAGAATTAACTAATCTAGGTTTACAAAAGGTGAAAATCATCCCTGCTGACATGTCGCATTACGCAGTCGTCTTTAAGAAATAGTCGGCTATTGCCAGGAATCTGAATTTCAGTTAGAATTTTACTTATGAACAAATTAACCCCATTTTTCAAATATAATTTCAGCGGCCTTAATTGGCGCGAACTCATTACCTACAAGTTTTGGTTCGGTTACGACCGGTTTGTAATGCATACAAGTGATAACCTTTTTTTACTGGCTGGTCTCATCTTAGTTTTGCTAGGCGTGGTAACATTTATATACAGCCGCATAACAAAGAATGAATTTCTAGCTTTGGTTGTTACAAAAATTTCAAAAATCTTTTTCACAATTGGACTCCTAGAAGTGTTTTGGTACTTCTTGCGCTACCAGTATGTACAAGCGCTAAGTACTAGATTCGTCGCAGTATTAATCCTAATAGTTGGATTAGTCTGGATGTACTGGCCGGTGAAATATTTTATCACAAGATATAAAGTAGATATGGCCGAGGCTCAGCGAAAAGCAAGCCGTGAAAAATATCTAAATCTTAAGTAAATTTTAAAATAAACTTTAAGTTTTCTTGAATACACTTATGCCATACTTTTTGTATGGCATATTTAATTAGAAATAAACTTGGAGCATGGGGAGAAAAGGTGGCGCGTGAAACTTACCTTTCGCGCGGTTATGTTTTGGTAGCGCGTAACATCTATAATAATAGAGGGAAGATGCTTGGCGAGTTAGATTTAGTGTTTAGGTCAGAAAAACAGATTATTTTTGTAGAAGTAAAAACTCGCAGGTCAGACAAATTTGGAACAGCAGCCTCTAGTGTGTCTCGCGCAAAACAACGCAAACTCATTCACTCAGTAAATTGGTTTTTAAATAGGTATCCTCATTTTAAGTCTCTTAGACCAAGAATTGATGTCTGCGCAATAGACTTTTCAAAGCTTGACAAAACTCATGCAAATGTTATAATAATTCCATCTGCTGTAACTTTAGATTACTGATGACCCGCTGGTCATCTTTTTTAATAGACAGCTTTTGGAACAGGATTTTGTTTGCCGTAGACAGCGTTTCGCCTTCGGCTGCACTTCGCAGACTGCCTACTTTACAAACAAAATCCTGTTCCAAAAACAAGACAATTAAATAGAGCCAAAGGCTCAAGAAAATTAAATAAATGAACGAACAATTCGAACAAGCATTGGCACAGATCGCCGAAGAAAAAGGTGTATCACGCGATGAGATTATTCAAATGATTGAATCTTCTCTAGCAGCTGCTTTCCGTAAAGACTACGGAGAAAAAGATCAAAACCCAGTTGTGGTTTTTGATGCTGAAAATCTTTCCGCAAAAATTTATGACGAGAAAACTGTAGTTGAAGGAAAGTCCTTAGACTCTGAAGATCCAGAACTGCAATTAGATCCATCCAAAGAAATTGATTTAGCTACTGCTCAAGCTGAAGATAAAACTGTAAAAGTTGGGCAAGTCATCCGCAAAGAAATCACTCCAGAAGATGGTGTGGCTTTTGGTCGTATTGCAGCACAAACTGCGAAACAAGTTATTATCCAAAAACTAAGAGAAGCAGAACGCAATGTTCAGTTCTCAGACTTTAAAGCTAAAGAGCGCACTCTTGTAAATGGAGTAGTACAACGCATTGAAGGTGACACTGTCCTTGTTGATTTAGGTAAAGGTGTTGGCGTTCTTTTCCCTTCAGAGCAAATTCGTGGTGAGAAATATGATATTGGACAACGCATCAAAGTTTTAATTTTGCATGTTGAACCTGCAACTCGCGGTCCAAAAATTACTTTGTCCCGCAGTCATCCAGATATTGTGCGTAAACTTTTTGAAATGGAAGTTCCAGAAATTTTCAATGGCACTGTAGAAATCAAAGCGGTTGCTCGCGAAGCTGGTAGCCGTTCAAAAATTGCTGTGGTATCTACGCAAGATGGTATTGATCCAATTGGTGCTTGTGTTGGCCAAAAGGGTACTCGCGTACAAACAATTATGGCTGAACTTGGTGGCGAAAAAATTGATATTATTGAGTGGTCAGAAGATCCAGTGAAATTTATCGCAAACTCACTTTCGCCTGCGAAAATCATCAATGTGCAACTAGATATGGAAGAAAAAGAAGCAAAAGTGGGCGTTTTGGAAGATCAGTTGTCACTGGCAATCGGTAAGGCTGGGCAAAATGTTCGTCTTGCTGCGCGCCTAACAGCTTGGAAGATTGATATCAATCAAGAAAACATCGGTGGCGGTGAAGCTTCTGACGGCGAAGAGTCAACTGAAGAAGTTGAAACTCCTGAATACGAAATTTCAGATGAAGCAACTGCAACTCCAGAACACCCTACAGATGTTGTAGATGGTGATAAAGAATAAAATTAATTATTAACTGAAAATATATGCCTTTAATTCCAATGGTTATCGATAAGTCTCCGATGGGCGAACGGGCTTACGATATTTACAGTAGACTTTTAAAAGAACGAATTATTTTTCTTGGTGAACCAATTGATGATGCCGTTGCAAACACATTAATTGCTCAACTGCTTCACCTCGATGCAGAGAGCTCCACAGATGATATTAAAATTTATATTAATTCACCTGGTGGTAGCGTGACTTCTGCGATGGCAATGTACGATGCAATCCAATTTGTGAAAGCTGATGTTTCAACAATATGTTTGGGACAAGCGGCAAGTGCTGCTGCTGTACTACTTGCATCTGGTACAAAAGGAAAGCGCTTTGCTTTGCCTAACGCTCGCATAATGATTCACCAAGTGATGGGTGGGATGGAAGGACAACAAACAGATGTTGAAATTCAAGCACGAGAAATGCTACGCATGAAAAATCAGATCAACGATATTTTAGCGAAGCACACTGGACAACCCGTCAAGAAAATTGAGCAAGATACAGACCGCGATAATTTCATGACTCCTGAAGATGCAAAGAAGTATGGTTTGATTGATAAGATTATCTTGTAGTAGTCTATCTTTGACAAAACCAACCGAATTTGCTATAATATACGTAACAGTTAGTACTGTCTTGAAACAAAAATACAATCAAATAGTTTGAGCAAATGGCAGAAATCACGCCAAACCTAATTCATATTTTCAAAGAGAAGCATGCACATCCGCATAAGCCTCCTTTTGTGTTTGGACTTAGGACCGGTTATGTCAGAGCTTGGGTGTTCGTCACTTTTAAAGTACTGTTCATTGTAGCTTTGATGAATGGGGTTAATACCATGACCACTATTGAAAAGAACCTCTCACTATTAGATAGTTATGTGCGTGATGATTTTTCGCAACCAGAAGTATTTTTTGATGAATTAAATTCAAATAATGTAGCGCTATCAGTAAGGCCTCACCCGCAAGAAAAAATTCCCCTCATTGTAATTGGGGAATTTGCTCCAAGGGGACCAATGCCTGGAGTAGTCGCATCGGCTGTAACGAACACACAGTAACATTTAAAAGCGTCAGTAGTATCTGGCGCTTTTTTCTTTTCTCAGAGTTCTGTATACTTAAAATATGTTAGACTCTGAAAACTTTACAATCGTAGATGTAGAAACAACAGGCGGAAGCCCGTTTTTTAATCGCGTAATTGAAGTTGGACTACTGCGTGTAGTGAAAGGTAAAGTTGTTGAAGAATACCAAACGTTAGTGAATCCTGAAATGCCTATTCCAGAATTCATCACTAAAATGACTGGAATTACAGATGAAGATGTGTTGCGTGCTCCAACCTTTTTAGAACTAGCCAATGAGATTTTAAGTAAATTTGAGGATGCAATTTTCGTAGCTCACAATGCCCAGTTTGATTATGGTTTTTTGAAAGAAGAATTTCGCCGCGCTGGATATAAGTTTTCTACTCCTCAGTTGTGTACTGTTAAGCTTTCGCGGGCGCTTTTCCCCGATTTTAAGCATCACAATTTAACCGCGTTAATAGAACGCTATGAATTTGAGTGCGAAGCTCGTCATAGAGCTTTCGATGACGCCAAAGTCCTATGGGATTTTCTGCAGTTTTTGCGCTTTTCTGTGGAAGAAACTGAGCTTTTTGAAGCCTATAAAAAAGTTTTGAAAAAGCCTGTAATTTTCCCTAAAAATCCCTTGACAAGCTCTGGGAAAACACTTAATATAGATAAGGAATTGATAAGCGATTCCTCGGAGATTTAAAAAGGCAATAAACACAGGCAATTCTACTCATATGTAACCACGGTGATTATATGAGGTCCGGCAAGCGCTAGGCGCAGTTCCGGAGAATAGGCGCTCTACACATTTTGTGTATGAGTTTTTTATATCCTCAATTTAGACCAACCGAAGTAGTACTTTGACAACTGCATAGTGATTGAAATGTGTACAAACTAAAATGAGGTCTTACGCAAGTAAGAAAGAAAATTAGTGTGTCGTCTGAGATAGTAGAAATACGAACCTTAGACAAAAACCAATTACGTCAATTTTTTAGAGTTCAATGACTCCGCTTGTAATAATGCAAGCAAACGTTTTGATACCTTGTACGTTTAAAAGAAACAAGTATCGCCAAGTTCATCTGAATCACTGTTTAATTAATTTTAATCAAATACAGATATCAACTTACAAACTTTCATCCACCCGGTGTGTGATGAATTTATTTGAAGAGT
>CAZXPB010000029.1:0-6203 GCA_964642585.1 uncultured Candidatus Saccharibacteria bacterium | reverse complement strand
ATCGCTCTAACCATTCGAGTGACATTTCCTTTTTCACCAGGTCCAAAAATTACTCCTGGGCGAACGATCAAAAGCTTTTTAACATTACCATCTGAATTTAATCCTGCACGCTGCCAAGTTTTGTGAATTTTTTCAGCCACTAGCTTAGAGACGCCGTACGGGGAGAGAGGCATGGTTGGGGAGAGTTCTGTTTTCAATCCTAACTCACCATCGTAGACAGCAATTGAACTTGTAAAAATTATTGAATTGCAATTAACTTGCTCTGCCCATGCGCAGACATTTTCTGCTCCAGGAATATTCGTCTCAAAATACTCATTCGCTTTATGGCCTGGTTCTTTATGGACAGCGGCAAGGTTTACAATCAAATCCACCGTGCTTGGAAGTTTAGTTAATCCGTTTTGCTCATTGATAGGTTTTCGTACGTCAAGTTTTATGTAATCAATTTGACCTGCTGCAAAAGCAAGCTGTAAACTTTTTGGCCATTTATCCGGAGTCGCAGTTGCAATATCTGCAATTACAATTTTTGAAACATAATTCGATTCTAAAAAAGTAGCAGCCAATTGACTGCCTATGAATCCGTTACCACCAAATAAAACACAAATTTTTCCTCTTACTTCACCCATTGTTTCCTGTAAAATTTTTGAAATCATTGTTATTTTAGCAGATTTTTGCCCGTCTGGGAAGACTCTACTGAGCTGGATAAAGTTTTAATAAAATGGTATAATCCAAGCACATATTATAGATTTCATGAAAAGATCGGAACTGTTTTTTAATCTAATTTCTATCCCTGTGGACATAGTTATGCTAGCAATTGCTGGCATTGTTTCTTTTTATTTAAGATACTATACCGAAAGTTATATTGGACCAGTGTTATTTGACCTCCAGCTTGATGCCTTTTTGGGGGTCTTAGCAAAGATTATTCCAGTTCTATTGGTTCTGTTCGCACTCATGGGGCTATACAACTTGAAAGGAACTCGCAGATTTATCTATGAGTTCAACCGGATCTTAGTGGGAACATCACTAGGAATGCTTTCAGTTATGATTTTGTTTTTCTTTAATCAATCAATTTTCCCTTCCAGGTTTATTATTCTTTCTGCTTGGGCCTTAGGAATTGCGTTTGTCTTAGTCGGACGAATTATTTTAAAAAGTATACAGGAATTTGCCTTTCGTAAAGGATATGGTCTCCATCGGTTAATTTTAGTAAATGGCAGCGGCAGTGAAGCAGGAGTAATTGAACAGTTTTTGCAAAATCAATCTCACGGGTACAAAGTGGTAGGTGATATTCCAAACGATGAAAATACTTTAACAGAGCTTGAGCGCTTGTCTGAAGCAGCTGCAATAGATGAAGTTATGCAAGCGAGCCCACACGCCACCAGCCAACAAAATTTAGAGTTACTAGAATTTGTGCGTCGTAAAGGACTCCAGTTTAGCTTTGTCCCTAACCTGTTTGAGGTACAAAGAAATATTATTGAATTAGATAGCTTTAAAGGTATTCCAATTATTAAATTAAAAAACACACCACTGGAGGGATGGGGTAAGGTCACTAAACGCATACTGGATATTGTCGCAAGCATTATTGGTTTAATTATTACTTTGCCACTTTCTATAATTATTTCTATTGCCATTAAACTGACTAGTCCTGGTCCTGTGATTTATAATCATCACCGTAGTGGCTACAAAAAAGAATTTTTGTTTTTTAAGTTTCGTACAATGTATACTCATTTGAGCACGGGAGAAAAATACGGGAGCAAGCAAGCTGATGAAATGCTTCAAAAACTTTTGGAAGAAACAAAAGACGAAAATCGTGAGGGACCACTATGGAAGATTAAAGACGATCCGCGTATCACTCCTGTTGGTAAGTTTTTACGTAAAACTAAGTTAGATGAAATCCCACAATTTTGGAATGTGTTAATTGGCGACATGAGTATGGTTGGCCCAAGACCTCATTTACCCGAACAGGTAGAAAAATATCGCCAACATTATGGCCGGGTATTTAGCATAAAGCCGGGAATTTTTGGTTTAACTCAAATTGCACAAATGAACCGACCCACACTTCCATTTGATGAAGAAATCCGCCTTGATACTTTCTATATTGAAAACTGGAGCTTGTTCTGGGATCTGAAAATTCTTAGCAAATCATTTGTGATGTTGTTTTTCAAAAAGAAATCACAGGACACTTATTAGAAGATATATTTTATGAAAGTAATTTTAGCTCACGATTCATATACACAATACGGTGGCGCAGAACGCGTTTTTGAAGGTATGCATGAAATGTACCCCGACTCTAACGTTTACACTTTAGTAGTAGATAAAAGACTACAAAAACATTTGCAAGGTTGGAAAGTGAAGACTAGTTTGCTACAAAAACTATATAACTGGTATGGAAATTTACAACATTTGTTTGGTCTAATTCCATTCGTACTGCCTTTTTTGAAACTAGAGAAAGCAGATTTACTTTTAAGTTCCAGTTCCGCTTATTTAAAGGGACTCAAAAAACCTCAAGGCCTAAAACATATTAATTATTGTCATACCCCAACTCGCTTTATCTGGAGTGATCATGCCTACGCGTTAGGGGAAGTAAATTTATTATTGAGACCTTTCGCAAGAATCTATTTGTGGTGGCTTAAAAAGTGGGATTATAAAGCAGCTCAAACTGTTGATGTGTTTGTTGCAAGTGGAAAAGAGGTACAAAATAGAATTAAACAATTTTATGGTCGTGACAGTGAGATTGTTCATCCTTTCATAAATACTGATTACTGGAAACCGACTCGTGAAAAAGGTGATTACTTTCTAATTGCCGGTAGATTAACTCCATACAAAGATTATGACAAAGTTATTTTAGCTTTTAATGAACTTAATTGGCCGCTGCACGTAATTGGTACTGGTCGTTATGAAAATTATTTAAGGTCGATAGCTGGACCAAATGTAACTTTCTTAGGTAATGTTGATGACGAAAGTTTGCGCTTCCAATACAGTGGAGCAAAAGGATTTTTGTACCCACAACTTGAAGATTTTGGCATGATGCCTCTTGAAGCCGCGTGTTGCGGCACTGCTAGTTTAGGTTTGGCAAAAGGGGGTAGCCTAGAAACAATTATTCCTGAAAAAACCGGAGAGTTACTAGAAAAGGTTGACATCGCCAGTTTAATTTCAGCTTTAAAAGTGTGGGATCAAAACAAATACAATCAAGAAACCTTAATTGCTCATGGACAAAGTTTTGGAAAAGCTGAGTTTCAGAGAAAGCTGAAAACAATAATCGAAAAATATGTTTGATCCAAATCAAAACTCAACTGAGATAACTGTCGATTTACGTAGTTTGCATTCAGAGCAATTTAGTGGTGTGGAAAGTTTCGCAGTACATGTTTTAGAAGAACTTATCAAAAACGATCACGAGACTATCTATAAACTGTTTTATAACGGTTACCATAAAAAAGAATTTAGTTATTTCCATTTTATTAATACTAAGTATGTTCAGACCCGTATCCCAAACCGGATTTTAAATATTTCTCTTAAACTTTTCGGGTACCCCAAATTTGAAAAATTAGCAGGACCAACTCAAGTGTTGTTTATGCCTAACATCAATTTACTTCGTGTTAACGATACTACAAAAATTGTCTTGACAGTACACGACCTATCTCCGCTTTTACTTCCCGAGTTTTATAATCTGAAAGATAAAATTTGGCATAAGTTCATCAATATCCCAAAGTTGATTGCAAGAGCAAATAAGATTGTAGCGGTTTCTGAATTCACAAAACTGTCATTAATCGAAAAGATGAATGTACCAGCAAGTAAAATTGTTGTAGCGCCACTAGGAGTAGATCATGAGATTTATAAACCAAATTTAAGTATTGATAAATTACGTGATGTCAGAAATCGTTACGGATTGCCTGGAGATTTCGTACTATATCTAGGGACAGTTGAACCTCGCAAAAACCTAGAGCGCCTTATAGAAAGTTTTGAGTTATTAGAGGAGCCTGTTCATCTCGTGATCGCAGGAAAATTGGGTTGGAAGTATTCCAAAATTTTAGATCAAATTCAAAACAGCCCAAAACGCAGATTCATCAAATTGGTTGGTTATGTAAACGAAGCTGATAAACCGTTAATTATCAAATTAGCAAAAGTTTTTGTTTGGCCTAGTCTTTATGAAGGTTTTGGTCTCCCAGTGTTAGAAGCTATGGCAGTAGGAACTCCTGTAGTAACTTCCAATGTTTCCAGCCTTCCTGAATTAGCAGGGGATGCTGCTATGCTTGTAAACCCATACTCTACTGAAGACATCACTGCTGCGGTCAGCCAGCTATTAAATAACCAACCTCTCCGTGAACAATATTCCTTGCGAGGTTTAGATCGTAGCAAGAATTTTACATGGGAAAAATGCGCAGAGATTATTAAATCAGTAATTCACTAATTCATGAAAATTGGTTTTGATTTTAGAATGGGTGGTAACATTAATGCTGGAATTGGCCAGTATAGTTTTGAGTTGCTTAAAAATATGCTTTTAGAGAATAGCGACCATCAATTCTATGTTTTTTTTAGTGAAGAGAATTCTAACCCGCAAGACATTACAGAGTTAAAAGAATTGGGTGCGAAATTGATTCCTGCAAATTTCAGACACTATTCTTTCGGTGAACAATTTGGTTTTTTAAGATTGCTTAATTCTTTCAATTTAGATCTTGTCCATTTCCCAAATTTCAATGTTCCAGTCTGGTACAAAAAACCTTTTGTCGTGACTATCCATGATATGGTCCATCATAAAATTAGTGGGCATAAAAAATCTCGTCTTTGGAAATTCTATGCGTACAAATATATAATTGAACAAGCAGCTAAAAATTCTAAAATTGTTTTTACTGTTACCAATGCTGCTAAAGACGAAATTATTAAATATTTACAAATTGACCCAAATAAAATTATTGTCACCTTTGAAGCACCTACTCCACCGAAATTAAATGGTGTTGATGTTCCAAAAGTCAAAGAAAAATATCTGCTTTCAAGACCGTACTTTTTGTTTGTCGGAACTTTGGAACGCAAAAAGAATCTTCCAGTACTTGCGAAGGCTTTTGATATATTCTTAGCCAAATACAAACTAGATATGGATTTGGTGATTGCCGGTAAGATAGACCCACACTATCCCGAAATTAAGGACCAAATTCTAGACATCGCAAACAGTAATAGAGTGGTGTTAACAGGTTTTGTAGATAATGCTGATCAAGCGGCGCTTTACTCCGGAGCATATGCCTTTATTACAGCCTCACTTCATGAAGGTTTTGGACTACCAGGCCTAGAGGCCATGAGTTATGGTCTGCCTGTTTTAGCTTCAAATACTGCGGTTTTCAATGAAGTCTATGACAATGGCGCCATCTATTTTGACCCACTTAATCCAGAAGATATTGCTGACCACATGAATTTAGTTGCTAGTGATACTCAATTTAGAGAACAACTGCTCCAAAAAAGTTTAGCAAGAGTTAGCATGTTTGATTGGAAATTTACTGCACAAAAAACTTTAGAAAGCTATAGTTCACTAAACTCAAATAATAATTTTAGTCCGGAGGACGAAGAATAATGAAAAATAAATATGTCATTTTTGTTGGCGGAGAAACTGGTGGACCTATTTCACCGCTTTTAGCTTTAGCTAAAACTTGGCAAAACCAAGATAGCGCTTTTACCCCAATTTTTGTTGATGTAAAAAAATCGGTCGCAGCGCGCATTGTGCCGAAGAAAGGCTTTCAATTTAAAACAATTTTAGCAGGCAAATTCCGCAGATACTGGACGATCAAAAACTTTTTCAGTCCGATTCAAATTTTAATTGGCTTTATTCAGTCTTTAATTTTGTTAACTAAGTATAAACCAGAAGTTGTAGTAGGCGCTGGGGGTTATGTTCAGATCCCAGTTGTTTTATCTGCATTCGTTCTCCGCATACCAAGGTTAATTCATCAACAAGATATTGTACCAACCATGTCAAACAAATTGGTAGCACCTTTTGCAAACAGAATCACAACCACATTTGAAAAGTCTGTTAAAGATTTTCCCCAAGGACTTGGTTTAGTAAAAAATTATGCAAAATACAATAAAGTCGTTTGGACAGGTAATCCCTCATATTTTTCAGATCCAAATTATGTTTTACCAACCAAGCAAGAAGCTCAAAAACTTTTTAAACTTCAAGCCGACTGGCCAACAGTGTTGGTGAACGGAGGTGGTTCTGGGGCGAAGGG
>CAZXPB010000028.1:0-7062 GCA_964642585.1 uncultured Candidatus Saccharibacteria bacterium | reverse complement strand
ACTCATTGTTGCTGAGGTTTTCTAAACTAGATTCTACCATAAATTGGGCTTCATTAGCAAGTGATTCCATCGCTGGAGTCAATTCCTCCCCGCCACCTCCAGAAAGAGGCTCGTTAAGCAAAGCGGAATTAATAATTCCTTGCATCCCTGCTGAAATATAATTTGTTGGCAACCCTTCTTCAGCCACGAACGCTCTGTACTCCGGATAAACTAGTAGGCCACCTAAAATTTCCTTTTCATGAATACTTTCTTGGGTGATCATTACTGGTTTGGCAACATCTTCTCTGCGGTCACGACTAGAAGCTACCGCTACAGCGGATACACCTTTGATAGTTGCCCGAAGCTCATTTTCTGTGACAGCAAACCGTTCACTAATCAAGCGTAAATAATGTCCTTGCTCTAAAGGATTAGTGATATGCTGAAGAAGAGGTAAAACCTGCTCAGTTAAATATTGTTTTTGTTCAATGCTTCCAAAAATATATTGTTGCTCTGCAATTTGAAGATAGTAATCGATAAACCAAACTGCTTCTAGTACTGCTTTTTTCCAATTCCCTGGCGAAGTATTGATTAATTCATCTGGATCTTTAGCTCCTTCTGGGAGAACAATAACTTTCACCTTAAAACCCATTTTCATCGCCAGTTCACCAGCACGACGAAGGGCTTGGAGACCAGCGGCATCGGAGTCAAAACAGAATTTTAAATTTTTTGTTAATCTGCCTATTAACCGCAAATGATCTTCAGTCATCGCTGTACCGCTGGTGGCTACGGTATTATCAAATCCAGATTGATGCGCGGAGATTGCATCCATTTGCCCTTCTACTATTACGGCTTCATCGGCTTTACGAATCGCTTCTTTAGCGACATACAACCCAAACAAAATTTTGCTTTTGTTATAAACTGCAGTCTCGGGACTGTTTATGTACTTAGCAGTATCAGTTTGACCGGAAGAGATAATGCGTGCAGTAAATCCTGCTACATCTCCATAATAGTTATGAATCGGGAAAACAATTCTATTTCGAAAGCGATCATATACTTGCCCTTTTTCGTTTTGCGCAACCACCCCTGAAACAATTGCATCTTGTTTGGAAACATCTTTTGCTTGCAGCGCCTTGATTAGGGCATCAAAACTATCTGGGGCAAACCCAATTTCCCACCGCTCAATGGTCTGCAAGTTTAATCCACGATTGGACAGGTACTTCATTGCCTCCCCTGCAGGCGAAGCGCTCTCAGTCATAGCTCCACTAGTTAAAAACTTATGATAAAACTTTGCAGTAAAGTTATTGATCCGAATTAAATCTTCTGTGACTTTTTTAACTTGGCCTGCTTCATAGCTTCTTTCAGGCAAAACTACTCCAGCGCGTTGGGCTAAAGCCTGAAGTGCTTCTCGAAACTCCATGTTCTCGTAGCGCATGACGAACCCAAAAACATCCCCACCTTCACCACATCCAAAACAATGCCAAATTTGTTTTTGCGGTGAGATCATCAAGCTGGATGTTTTCTCATTATGAAAAGGACAAACTGCTTTATAGTTAGCACCTGCTTTTTTTGTCGCTATGTATGAAGTAATAACCTCAACAATGTCGAGTTTATCCTTAATATCTTGAATGATATTGTCTGCCATTTCTTTAAAAAGTCTTAAAGATTTCTTGTTGAACTCGTAAGTCCTTTACTAAGGCATTGTCTGCACCTAAACCTTTTTCAATAATGTCTATTCGCAAATCATTTAACTCCGAATTCATATAACTCGGTACAGCAAATTTGTGCAGAATATCATCACCGCTGTTCTTACCTAAAATAATATCTGCTCGGTTGTATAGCATATCCGCTGCTGAAATTAATAACGCTTCTTTTGGGGCATTAGCTAAATTCTCAACATAGACTTTCTTCCCTTCAATGCCTTTTACATGATCGGGGATGCTAACCCACTTCACCAACTCTGCGACCGGTTCGCCAAATTCATTTGATATTTCTTCAAAAGAAAATTTTGTGTCCTCCACGACATCATGCAAGATCCCGGCAATAACGACATCCTCTGAGCAACCAGTTTGCACTAAGATAAAGGCAATCCCTGCTGGGTGCGAAAAGTATGGGGTCTTAGCTGAATCTTTTCTAAACTGACCATCGTGAGCTCGAGCGGCAAATTCCAAGGCCCGAATTATGCGTTCTGAGATATAGGTGTAATTTTGGTCAATTTGATCAGTCATATATAGGTACTTTACCAGTAAACAAGCAGGTTTAGCAACTCGACAAAGAAAGTAAATAGTGTTAAAATAAACTGTATTTTACAGTAAATTTGGCGCAAGTTGCGCTCTGGTAAAATTTGGAGGCGTCGCATAGTGGTCTAGTGCGCTCGCTTGGAAAGCGGGTAAGGTGTCAAAGCTTTCGAGGGTTCGAATCCCTCCGCCTCCGCCAGAAAAAACATTATGAAAGAAATTACATTCATTACAGGAAACCAGAACAAGGCTGACTACTTGGCTAAGTTCTTAGATCACCCAGTCAAACATCAAAAACTAGATTTAGATGAAATTCAAACTCTCGATGTTGTAGAGCTAGTCGAACACAAAGTTCGTCAGGCATACGATCTAATTAAATCGCCCGTGCTGGTTGAAGATTCATCTCTTAGCTTCAAGGCTTTAGGGGGGCTTCCCGGACCGTTCATCAAATTCTTTGTCGACAATATCCCTTTGCAAGATATCTGTGATTTATTAAAAGGTAAGGACAGAGGCGCAGTAGCTAAAGCAGTATTTGGGTATTACGATGGAGAAATTCTAAGAATTATTGAGAGTGGTTTAGACGGCACAATCGCAACCTCCCCAGCTGGAAGCAATGGATGGGATTGGGATCAAATCTTTATTTCCAAACACCAAACTGTTACCAACTCTTCGTTAAGCAAAGAAGAGTATGCAAAAACTTATTTACAAATAAAACCATTCGCGGAACTAAAACAATTTTTACAATCAATTAATTAACTAAGGAACTACCATGGCAAAATCTCAAATCAATCAGTTAAGCAAACGACAAATTTTGGAAAGCTTAATGTACGAACAAAACCAAAGCAACGCTACTCTCTCTCGTCTTATCACAGCAGTTGCTCGCACTGCTGGTGTTGACCCAGAAAAACTCGCAGAAATTTTTATAGACGATAAAGCAAATCAAGAATGGGTGGAAAAATTTAACCAAGGCGTTAAAGCAAAGCACGCTGCTAATCACCCTGAAGGTGACCACGGTCATGACCATGAAAAATCTCCAGAAGTAGAAGATGCAAAATAATCTGCTGCTCAAAATTATTACAGCGCCTTTTGCTGTTTTAATTTTACATATTTTTGCAGACCTGACTGGTTTGTACGAAAACTATTGGTGGATGGATATTCCTTTACACTTTCTTGGCGGAGTAGCGATCGCTATTGCCAGCTATTTTCTGTTGGAATACTTTACACAAATAAAAAAGCTAAGCATAAATAGCTTAGCTTTGAAAAGCTTAATCATCATTTCACTTGTCGCCCTCTCAGCAATTTCGTGGGAATTCTTAGAATTCTTTTTGGATTTCTATTTTGCAACAGAAATGCAACCAAGTATTTTAGATACAATGAAAGATTTAGCGATGGGACTTCTGGGTGGATTTACAATAATAATCTGGAAACAAGCTAAACTAATTTACAGTCACGGCTTGAACTAAATTCATCCGTTCTCCAAGTGGGTTTCCAGCAACGAGGACCACTTTATCTCCCTTAGCAACGAGTTTGCGTTTTTTCGCTTGCGCAACAAAATGTTTAAGTAAACTTTCAACGTTTTTAAATGAAGATAGGCTATTTACAAAGAAAGGTCTTACCCCCCAAACTAAAGCCATCTGCCTATAGACTTTTAGCCTGTCAGTTAAAATCAAAATTGGAGCGGCTGGCCTTTCTCGAGAAATAAATCTGGCTGTATAGCCACTCTCAGTTGTCCCAATAATAGCGTGAGCATTCACGCCAATAGCAAGTCTCAACACAGCTCCGGCAATCAGTGACGCTTTATAGCTATCTTGATCCGCATCTTTACTAAGCGGCTCAGCCGGGAAATCATCGTACGGAGAATTTTCGGTTGCCTCAATTATTCGGCGCATCTCTGTAACTGCTTCAATTGGAAAGCTCCCAGTAGCGGTTTCCCCAGATAACATGACTGCATCTGCATGATCAATTACCGCGTTGGCGACATCGGAAACTTCAGCGCGAGTTGGTCTTGGGTTTCTAATCATGGAATCAAGCATTTGAGTTGCAACAATAACTGGTTTAGCATGGATATTACATTTTGCAATTAAGTCCTTTTGAATCATTGGAACTAGAGAGTCGGCGATCTCAACACCCAAGTCACCCCTGGCAACCATAATTGCGTCTGTTACTTTTAGAATCTCATCAAAATTTTCAACAGCTTCTCTGCGCTCAATCTTCGCAATTACCTTGGGCGCTACTTTACCTTTAGGCAAATTTTTATCTATTAGTTTTTTAATATTCACAATATCTTTAGCATCGCGAACAAACGATAGCGCAACGTAGTCTACATCATTAGCAAGTCCAAATTTTAAATCTTGTAAATCTTTGGTAGTAAAAATTGGAAATGAAATAATGCTATCAGGAAGATTAACTCCTTTGTGTGATTTAATTACTCCACCGCTCATCACTTTACAAAAAATCTTGCCATGGGTTTTGCTCCCAGAAGGTGATGGAACCACTTTATGTACGATTAGTTCCATTAGCCCATCTTCAATTAAAATACGTTCGCCTTTTTTAACAGAACGACTAATATCAAAGTCCATATTTACATCTTTACCAATGACCAGTTGTTCTCCTTTTTTAATCGTCACAGGATTTACAAGCTCTGAAATACGAATTTTCGGTCCTTGTAGATCTTGTAAGATTGCAATTGGTTTATCTTGCTTCTTTGAAATATCTCGAATTGTTTTCATTAACTCCAAATGGTTATCGTAACTACCATGAGAAAAATTTAAACGAGCTACGTTCATGCCGTTCTTTACCAATTCATTCAAAATCTTTGGACTCTCACAAGCAGGTCCAATAGTACAAATTATTTTGGTTCTTTTCATTTTTGTTTCAACTCTTAGATTAGTTTTAGCTCACTTTATATTATATCAGATAAAGATACATTTCATGACCACTTGGAGTGACCCATTTTTGTGATGGAGTCCAATCAGGAATATAGAAATCACGGCACACTAGCTTTGTTCCAGCTTTACAATCCTCACGGAACTTTTGACCAACTGATCGCATTAAGGGAGGGTACAAGTAGGCGTAGACCACGGTAGCTTCAGACCAGTCCCTTTCAAAAAAATTGGCTGAAATAAGCTCTATTTTGGACCCTGAGAGCCATTTTCTTAGCCGACCGTACTCTTGAGTCCACCCAGCTCTTTGCAGGCCTCTGCCGCGCGCTCCAGTCAAATTTTCTAAGGTAAACAGAACTTTACCGTTTCCACTTCCTAAATCAATAATGAAGTCAGATTTTGTGATCCCAATCCGGCTTACTAATTCTTCAAGATCTTTTTTTGCAGTTGGAACAAATGGCACGCGGGTTTGCAAGAAGTTAATCATTTCTGTTAACATCATGTACAAAATTAATAACGCTCCAATTAGCATAATTCCGAAAACCAAATTTTGAACAAAAACGGATTGCATCAAACTAAACTTTCTGCGAATGCTAAATTTTCTGGAGTATTGATTCCATAAATTTCTTCGGCTGGAATGGGAAGGCTTTGAATTGTCTGTCCATCTTGGATGGCAATCTCAATAATATCTGTTAAATAAAACTCCCCTTGTGAGTTATTACTCCCAATCAGTTCTAACTTTTCCCAGAGCCACTCTGCGTTAAACATATAACTCCCGGGATTTACTTCGGTAATCTGTTTTTGCTCTTCAGTACAATCTTTATATTCTTGAATTTTCACTATTTTTCCATCGCTATCACGAATAATTCTGCCGTAACTCAAAAAGTTTTTATACTGATTTTCAAAATTCGGAAGTTGGCAAGGCAGCATTGTTACTTTTGAATTGGTCTGGGTATGAAGATCGCTAACTTGCTGCAAAGATTCAGCGCTAGTAAAAGGCATGTCGCCATTGAGAATAATAATATTTTTAGCAGTCACTACTGGCTTGGCAGACAGCGCAGCATGAGCAGTGCCTTTTTGATCAAACTGAGTGACAAAAAGAAAGCCTTCTCCTAAATTGTCAGTTACAGTTTTTTCAACAAGATCTTTCATGAATCCAACTACTAAAATCGGCTTAGTAATCTGTTCTACCGCTTCAATATTTTCTAACAAACGAACAATAACAGGCTTATTTCCCAAAGGTAAGATTACTTTAGGGACATCTACACCCATTCTAGTCCCTTTTCCTGCCGCTAAAATTACGATTTGTTGTGACATATAAATTTATTATACACGAAAAAACCCTCCTTTCGGAGGGTTTTCCCATAAATGGGCAGCTACCTACTTTTGCACTGGCATGCACCAGACTATCATCGGCACGACCACGTTTTACTTCTGAGTTCGGGAAGGGATCAGGTAGTTCCGCGGCGTACATGCCACCCAATCACTATTTCCAAAAAGTTTTCGTCTCTTGTAGACTTTTTAGCCTTAGTGATTGAACGACATGTTTTTAAAGCTTGTCTTCAATTAGGATTGTATGCCAAACACCATATTGTTAGATAACATGTAGAAAACTACAGATACCGCAACGATGATGAGTACAAACGCACCAATTTTCAATGTGGATTTTATCATGTATTGCATCCGCGAGTCTCTTTACAGAGTTTGTCGCAAATTGTTTGTCAAATTTGTGTATTCTTTAGAATAGAACTTTCGATTGATTAGTATCGCTCGGCTGAACACGTTACCGTGCTTACACCTGCGACCTATATGCGCGGTAGTCTTCCGCGAATCTTTCGTGACCGAAGTCACAACGAAACCTAGTCTAGTGGACAGCTTCGCGCTTATATGCTTTCAGCGCTTATCTAAACTCGACCTAGCTACCCCGCCATGCCCTTGACAGGACAACGGGTACACCAGAGGTCGAT
>CAZXPB010000027.1:0-7168 GCA_964642585.1 uncultured Candidatus Saccharibacteria bacterium | reverse complement strand
TGGGGTGGCTGACGGGATTCGAACCCGCGACATCCGCTGCCACAGAGCGGCGCTCTACCGCTGAACTACAGCCACCATATAAATTGTCCTAAAATAAAAATCGCTTTCACAGCGACTTAGTTACTTTTTCCATACCTGCTGTGTCAGGTATTCGTATTATACCCAAAATCAGTGGGGAAGTCAATATTGCACCGCTAACAAAAAACGCCCTTGCGGGCGTTTTTATCTTCTATTTATTCTTCGTCGTTATAAGCTTTCTTGCTCAAGAAGAAACCATTTGTGTTTGGTGAAATCTTTTTCAGGGAAGCTGGGGCTGGTTTGCGACCAAGTTCATACTTTGAAAATTTCTTACGACCGCGGGATGCTCCAGAGCTTTGGCCATCAGGACGGGGGGCACCCGTTCGTGGAGTACCAGATCTTGGAGCGCCACTTCTTTGAGAATAACTTGGACGATCGCCATATGGGCGTTCTGAGCTTGTTCGAGTTGAATTTGCTCTAGCGTCTCTGCTAAAACTTGGACGAGTGTTAGGTCTAGTGCTTGGGCGATCACCACTTGGGCGAGCGCCACGAGTATTACGACCTCCGCGAGAATCGCGGCCACCACGGCTGTCACGGCCAACACGACCACCACCAATTGGACCACGCTCTATTGGAGCACCTTTCGGTGCAGCTGGCATGGATTCTGGAAGTTTCGCAACTGGCAATTGTTTTTTAATCAATCGTTCAATCATACTGACATCACGCTTTTGGTCGTGAGTAGCAAAAGAAATTGCGTGTC
This sequence comes from uncultured Candidatus Saccharibacteria bacterium, assembly GCA_964642585.1. Taxonomy (GTDB): domain Bacteria; phylum Patescibacteriota; class Doudnabacteria; order UBA920; family UBA920; genus UBA920. Next base: position 6,390 of record CAZXPB010000027.1, on the reverse strand, counting down.
CAGTCATTGAAGCACGACCAGTGCGACCAATACGGTGAACATAGTCTTCAGCTTGATCAGGTAAATCGTAGTTAATAACTAATTGAATTCCTGTTACATCAATCCCGCGAGCGGCAATATCTGTCGCAACTAACACGCGGTATGTGCCAAGTTTAAAACCTTTCAAAGCTTCAAGGCGTTGGTTTAGAGATCGGTTAGAGTGAATCTCTGCAGAATTAATTCCCATTGCGCGAATGTCGCGAGCGATTTTCTTAGCACCAAATTTAGTACGAGAAAAAACTAGCACGCTACCTGTGTATTGTTTCAACACTTGGTTGAGCAATGCCATTTTTTGGCCACGTTCGAGGAAATAAATTTCTTGAGAAACAGATTTCACTGCGCTTCCTGCAGGAGCCACTTCAATGCGAAGGGGAGTTTTCATGTAGGAGTTTGCAATCTTTACAATTTCATTTGGCATTGTTGCTGAGAAAAGTAAAGTTTGGCGATTTGCAGGAATAGTTTCCAAAATCTTTTTAATCTGCGGAGCGAATCCCATGTCTAACATGCGATCAGCTTCATCCAACACTAAAATACCAGTGCGAGAAATATCTACACTATTGTGATCAAGGTGATCGATAAGTCTGCCTGGAGTAGCAATAATGATGTGTGGCTCACGGCGAAGTGCAGTAAGTTGACGACCAATTGCTTCACCACCAATTAAGATAGCTGTTTTAAGACCAATAGGAGTACCGATCCTTTTTAGAGTTTCGTTAACTTGCAAGGCAAGTTCACGGGTTGGGAGAACAACAAGCCCAATTTCTTTGTTTCCACTTTTGCTGCGGGCTTGAGCAATTTTTTGGATCATCGGGATTCCGAAGGCCAAAGTTTTGCCTGTTCCAGTTTGGGCAATGCCCATAAGATCATTCCCGGATAGTGCAGCAGGGAGTGATTGTTCCTGGATTGGAGTTGGGGTAACGAATTTTTGACGAGTTAAAATTTCTAGTAATTTTGGCGCAATTCCAAGATTATCAAAACTTTTCGGCGCAATTGTGCTACCGGTTCCAGAATTTTCTTCTGTAATCATTTTTAAATTCTAACACAAAAGTTAAATTTTGGCAAGTCTAAGCGGTTTTTACGCTAAAGCTCGCTTAGTTGTGGCGAATATGGTCAGTGTAAAACTGTAAATTAGCATCAGTTTTCTTGTGGGGATTGAAGATATTTTGCGGATCAAAAATCTGTTTTGTCTGTTTAAATACATCAAAAACTTTGCTTCCAAACATGAATTCTAGGAAAGTGCCACGTACCAAGCCATCATTATGTTCTGCTGTCATTGATCCTTTAAACTCTTTCACAAGTTTAAACACTTCATCGCTCATTTGCAGAATTTGAGTGCGGTGTTCCGCAGTCGTAATATCTACTAGGGGAATGATATGAAAATTTGCATCACCTGCATGACCAGCGATGGTATAAATAAAGTCTGGGTATTTCGCAATAATCGCATCAAGCTTTGGCATGAATTCTGGTAGCTGATTTGGATGCACGGCGATGTCTTCAATGAACGGTGCAGAAACTTTTCGAGCGTTATGCTGTCTGAGCAGATTGTAACTTTCTCGGCGGATGATCCAGTATTTTTGTGCTTCTTCAAAAGTTTTAGCAATGTGTGTCCTTAAGTTAAAATGTTCAGCAATATTTTTGCTAGCGGTTTGGGCTTGAGCTAAAACCTGCGCTTCATCATCTCCTGTAAATTCAGCGAGCAGCACTACTTCTGGTAGGCCACCACGAAGCATCATCCAGAGTTCAGGAATAAATTCCCAAAACAATCTGAAAGCGGAAATACCTTTGCCTACAAATGCATTTGATTTGAACATCTTTCCAATTATTTCTGGAACATATCTCAATGCCAGTTTCAAAGTATGCTTGTCAAAGATTTCAAAACTCTCTGGTTTTAATTCGTTAACATGACCTACGATTTCTCCTAATTTTTTTAAATCTTTCAAAAAGAATACAACTAGTTTATTGAACCTCTCTACTTTAACTAATCGCCATTTAATTTTAGTCACAATCCCCAAAGTCCCTTGTGAGCCAACAAAGAGTTTTGTTAAATCAAAAGTAGTGCCATCCCACACATCCCACAAGTAATATCCTGATGAATTTTTTGATGTAGTTGGTTTCGCATCTTGGAGTAATTTGTAGTTTGATTGAATTAGTTCAAAAATTTCTCTATAGAATTTGCCTTCAAAATCTTGCTGAGCTTTTTTAGAATTTAACTCTGCTTCAGAGAGTGGTTTAATCACGTAAAGATTTCCATCGGAAAGAATTACCTCAAGCTCTTCAACGAAATCCACCACTTGGCCATGTTTGAAAGTTTTTTCACCCCCACTATTATTACCAACCATCCCGCCAACAGCCACCCATGCTTTGGAAACAGGATATGCCGGCATCATGATATTCTTTGCTGCGAGTTTAGGCTCTAAATCCCTGAACATCACTCCAGATTCTGTAATCACACTGGTTTCAGTTAGATCGCTAATTTGGTTCAAATATTTGGAAACGTCTACAATAATTGAGTCATTAACACTACCACCAGTCATATCGGTACCGCCGCCACGAGCAGTCAGCGAAAGTGTGGGGTAAGCTTGTTTGTGCGCTCCGATGAATTTTACAAGCTCTTTGAGGTCAGCGATGTCTTTTGGAAAAACAATTGCTTGTGGAGCAATTTGAAAAATACTGGCATCACGAGAGTAGTGCTCTATGTCAGCTTCGCTAGTTGTAATTTCGCCTTTGAAATTTTGTTTCAGTCCGCTTAGGTCCATGCAAGTATTATAGCAAATTTTTCTACGATCATTTACAAGATGCTTGCTTTATTTGTGAAAAGCGGTATAGAATTACATTAATGACAATGAAACATGAAAAAATAACTCATCCGACAGAACGAATTGCCGAACGATTTACCACATGGCTTGGTTCACCATTTTCAATTGTAGTTCATACAATTGTTTTTGCGGCGAGCTTTGGTTCTGTATTTTTTGGTGTGAAGTTTGATCAAGTGTTGTTAATCCTTACTACTGCAGTCTCTCTAGAAGCCATTTATCTCGCGCTATTCATTCAAATGTCCGTGAATAAGAACACTCAATCATTGGCAGATGTAGAAGAAGATATTGAAGAGATCGCAGAAGATGTAGAAGGGATTGAAAAAGATATTGATGAAATTCAGGAAGATGTAGAAGGGATTGAAAAAGATATTGATGAAATTCAGGAAGATGTAGACGAAATCGAAAAAGATGATGAAGAAGATGATCTGCACGATGCTGCAACAATGGTGACTTTAAATCAGTTGCAAGTGGATATGAAAAAACTGATGGCAGACCTCCAAACTCTCAAAGAACAAAAGAAATAAAAAAATCCTGCATAGCCTGAGCAGGATTTTTTTATTTCTTTAATTTTATTCACCACTTGCCACTTGTTGTCTCCACAAGGCAGAGTAGAGGCCATTGTTTTGGAGCAGTTCTGTGTGACTGCCTTGCTCAACTAATTTTCCTTTTTCCAGAACATAAATTGTGTCAGCGTGCATCACAGTTGAAAGCCTATGAGCAACTAAAATGCGAATTAGATCAGGATGAAGTTTTTCAACGTCTTTAATAGTTTTTGTAATTTGTTCTTCAGTGATGGAGTCTAGGCTTGAAGTAGCTTCATCAAAAATTAAAATGTCAGGGTTACGAAGCAGGGCGCGAGCTATTGCCAAGCGCTGTTTTTCTCCACCGGAAAGTTTTAAACCACCTTCGCCAATTTTAGTATCTAGGCCAGCTTCGCCACGCTCTACTAAAGTATTTGCGCTTGCGGCAGTAAGAGCGGTAATACAGTCAGCATCGGTAGCATCAGGCTTTACAAACAATAGGTTCTCGCGAATTGTACCTGCAAACAACTGAGTTTCTTGTGCTACCAGACCAATTCTATTTCGCAGTGCGATGAGATCAATGTTCTTACCAGACAATCCATTAAAACTTACTTCACCTGCAGTCGGATGGTAAAGGCCAACGATGAGTTTAATGGTTGTAGATTTACCACTACCACTGGGTCCTACAAATGCGACAGTTTTTCCTGACTCAATATTGAGTGAGATATTTTTCAAAGCATCACTATCGCTGGTTTCGTACCCAAAGCTAACATCTTTAAAACTGATTGAGCGAATATCGTTTATTGGTTGTGGGTTTTCAGCGTGCTTTTCTTTTTCTTGTGCAAGAATGTTTTCTAGTTTCTCCAGACTGGCTCTAGTTTCTTGGTAGCTGGTTGCGACATCGCCAAGCATTGAAAGAGGATTAAACACAAAGAATGAGTAAAGCATTAAGGTGAAGAATTCGCCTAAAGTAATTTGACCTTCAAATATTAACCAAAACATTAGTAACATTAACGCCATGCGTAAGCCATTAATGAGCGTGCCTTGCACAAAACTGTAAGCGCGGATTAATCTCACTTTCTTCAGCTCTAAGGCAAGAATTTTTTCGTTCGTAGCATTTAGTCTATCTATTTCTTGACCTTCTAGACCTAAACTTTTTACAAGTTCAACATTGCGCAAAGTCTCGGTGGTACTACCAGCTAGGCTTTGAGTTTCTTTTATAATCTCAGTTTGTGAGTCTTTAATTTTTCTGGTGATCCAAAAAGTAGCCACACCTAACACGGGGATAATTAAAATGTATGCCATAGCAATCATCCAGTGTACAAAAAAGGCATAGCCAATTGCGATGATCACACCAATGCTCGCGAAGAATAACAGGTTAATAGATAGGTTTATTAATTTTTGTGAGTCGTTACGAGCTGAGGTTAGCTTGGACAAAAATTCTCCTGAACGCTGATCTTCAAACACCGAGTAGGGAAGAGAGAATGAATGAGTAATGCTATCGTTATAGAGTTTAGCGCCAAGTCGTTGCGTAATAACATTGGTGTAGTAATCTTGAAAACTTTTTGCAACTCTAGATACAAATGCCACTGCCATTGTGCCAATTAAGAGCAAGGCAACTCCTTGAAAATATTCTTTAGCACTTAGTTCTGCAAATCTAGTCGCATAGTTGTCGATAATAACTCTAAAAATTTGCGGATCAAGTAAAGCAAAAACTTGGTTGATGGTTGTAAGAATCAACGCCGCCGCTAGTAGTTTTTTATAGTTTTTTAAATAGCTCCAAAGTAATTTCATTTTAATAGTTTAATTTTTAGAAACAATCAGTATTTGCTGTTGAGTTAAGTCTACCTCATTTTTTAAATGCACCCAATTGCCAGTCGCAGCTTTTAGAGTCTCATAACTGTATTCATAGTTTAGACCATGTTTAGTTCCAGGGTCGTTTGTGATAAAAGTGTCCTCGGTGAACCCAGTGATTACCAGCATGTGGTAAGGTGGCCCAGGAGATTTAAAATGCGGGTTTTTTAGTAGTCTGCCATCTGCTGGGATGATAACCAATTTTCCGTCTACTAGAGCTTGCTTAATGGTTGTTTCATTGAGGAGGGCTATTTCGGTAGTAAGGTTATAGTTAGCTTCTATTATTTCTGCGGTTTCTTTAGTAGTTATGCTCAAGTAATAACCAAAGTTCCGTTTCTGCCACTTGGTTAAACTATCAATTTGCTTTTCTACTTCTACTGGATCTAAGAGTAATGAAGTGGGAACTTTTAAACTTGAATGATTAAAAAAAGCATTGACCATAATTGCGCTTGCTTCTTCGCAAGCCTCGTTGTGCAGTTCATCCCAATTCGCTGTTGGTGCTTGAGGTGTGAAGGGGACTTGTGAGAAAAAATTTTGTGGTATAGGTTTTTGTAAATCATGTTCGTTCGTCCGGTCTTCGTATATTACAGAATCTGTAAATTTGTATTGATTCTTTTTTGTCTGCCTAATTTTTAATACTAAAAAGACTCCTACAATGATTAGGATTGCCAAGAAAATAACTAAAAACTTTTTAGCTAATGATTTATGTGGTCTTTGTAACATACAAACCTTTCTATCTAAAGAATGTCTGATTTTTTGATTTCAATATATTCACCAACTGGGATGTCGGGTAAATTAAATTTGTTGATGCGAATGCGTTTTAAATTAACAACACCTAGTCCAACTGCATTGAACATGCGGCGAATTTGTCGTTTCTTTCCTTCGTGAACTGTAATGTAAACTTTGCCGGAGCGTTGACGCACTTTTGCAGGGTGGGTGAGTCCAGTGGGAAGTTCGACACCAGCGCGCAGTTTTTCTAATTGTTGAGGCTTTGGGTCCGCATCGGGAATCACTTCGTATTCTTTGTCATGTTCATACTTTGGATGGGCAAGTTGTTGAGTAAGGTCACCATCGTTAGTTAAAATCAAAAGGCCTTCAGTGTCGTAATCAAGTCTACCAATGTTGTGTACTTTGGTGCGTAGGTCATCTGGAAGTAGGGAGAA
>CAZXPB010000026.1:1726-7696 GCA_964642585.1 uncultured Candidatus Saccharibacteria bacterium | reverse complement strand
ATATTTGTGCGGTGTTTTTGTATAGGGCAAGTGGAGGTTAGAACTGGTGTATAATATGAATATGAACAAAAGCATAGTTTCAAAAGCCAGAAACTTGATGTTTCTGCAAACTAAGAAAAACGGAGCTCCTGCTTGGACTTTAACAGAAATCGCTGTTGATAATGGAAAACGATTAGCTAAGAAGTATAAGGTTGATGAAAAGGTAGTATTGGTTTCCTTATATCTAGCTCATACTATTTTTTCAACTAAAATCAAAGGTAGGATTCAGAAGAACCATGAAAGCCTTAGTGCTGATTTCGCTAAACGATATTTAAAGAAATGGAGGGTATCGGAAAAAGAAATCGATATAATTATCAATTCCATTTTGTGTCATCATGACAGATATAAACCCACTTCTTTGGAAGCAGAAGTAATGAAAAATGCAGAATGTTTCAAATTCCTAACCATACAGGGCGCAATAGTTTTTATCCACCACTTAGGCAATAGAGGGTTGACTTTAGAAGAAGCGGTCGAGTTCGCAAAATCAAAAGCTTCTCAGAAGCTAAGCTACATAAGCTTGTCTGGTGTAAAAGCTACCGCGAAAAAGAGTTATCAAGAAACCAACTCTTTACTTAATTCAATGAGCCGATAAGTTCTAACTTCCTCCACCACGCCGTGCCACAAAAATCGCCATTACGGCGATTTTTTGTTATTCTATTTACATGGATAGTAGGATCATTGAATTTGAGAAAGATCGTTTTGTGCATTATAAATTCGCTGCGGTATCAGTTGCATTCGTATATTGTCTTTACTACATCTCAACAAGACTCAGTTGGCACTTCATTGATAACGTCAATTTAATAATTCATGAAGCTGGTCATGTTCTTTTTCTGCCGTTTGGAAATACTTTAACGGTCGCTGGTGGTTCCATCCTGCAGATTTTAGTTCCGCTAATTTTTTTCGCATACTTTTTTCTCAACACTGCTATCTATTCAGCTGCAGTAATGGCATTTTGGACTGGCATGAGTATGGTTAATGTGTCCGTCTATGCCGGTGACGCTCTTAAAATGCAATTACCACTTCTGACTGGAGATACCGATGGCCACGATTGGAATCAACTACTCTTTCAGTTTGGACTTCTAAGACAAACCGATTTAGTTGCAAATTTTATTCTTATTTTAGGAGTCCTGTGCATTTTAGCTGGGTTTACACTTGCTTTATTAACATGGTTAAAAAATATTAAGAGTCAATCATAAGAAGTTTAATGATATAATTAAAACATGAACATCAATTATTTCGCGGTACTAGTTGCCGCTATTGCGCAATTTATATTTGGCGCAATTTGGTATATGCCAATTTTTGGGAAGGCTTGGGGGAAAATTCATGGATTTGAAGCCCTAAGCAAAGAAGATCAAGCAGTAATGACTAAACGAATGGCCCCACTTTTAGTCACGCAGTTTATCTTTACAATTGTAACCTCAGCAGTGTTTACCCTTCTGCTCAATGGGTTTCCTAATTCTTGGAACATTTTTGGGCTAGCTGGATTCTTTTGGTTAGGCTTTATCGTTCCGACCCAAGTGTCAGCTGTATTGTTCGGGGGTACAGATCCAAAGTGGTTTATGCAGAAAATTTTCATCATGGTTTTTGGTTCATTGGGATGTATGATGATTCTCGCAGCTATAATTAAAACTTTATGAAATCAATCGTAAACTTTTTTGATAAATTAGAAGATCGCGTTCGTGGATTTCTAAGTAGACGAGCAATTGCTTACGGATTTATCACTGGAATTGGGATTGTACTTTTCTGGCGCGGAGTTTGGCACACCGCAGACATGTTGATGTTAATCTACACAAACTGGCTTCCCGGTGTAGGTATCGACCTACAGGGTGCGGTGTGGTGGGATGGCCCACTGTCATTTTTAATTGGAGCAATTATGCTGCTTCTTTCTGGAACATTTGTTTCTGAGTTCATCGGTAAAGAAATTATTATTTCTGGTTTAACTGGAGAGAAAAAGGTTTCTGATATCACAATCAAAGAAGTGGAAGAAGATCTTGCCGAATCTGCAGAAATTTTGAGAGAATTAAAAGCGCTCAGAGAAGATCTCAAGAATATTTCACGAAAAAGCATCTAAATTTCCGCTATATCTATTTAATGAAAAGGGGAGTATACTTAGGGTACTAATCACTAAAACCCTAATAAATGAGTGCTATAGATAAAGAGAAAATCTTTGTGGAGCTTCGTCAGTATCATACTGATGTTTTTCCAGATAAGTTTTCTTCACCAGATCTGAAAGACCTGCATGATGATTTCGTCACCGTTGAAGATGAGACTGTTTCCATGCTTCTGAATCTTGTAAACGGGAAACTGGCATTTGTAGACTTGTCACAAAACCTAACAGATTTTAAAGAGAAGGTGAAAGTTGTGAAAACAACAGATAAGAAAGAAATTGAAGATCGCACATTTTTTGTTTCAAAAATTGAGCAACTAGAAAAAATTCTGAACATGGCTCAGTCGGCAACTTTTCACCTCAAAGTCCCTCGTCACACTAAAGCAGTCGCTGTAAAATAATCACTCAACAAATGAGTGATTATTTGTTATTCTAATACAATGGAAGAATATCTAGACATACTTGATGAACATGGTACTGAAACCGGAGAAAGTTTACCGAGATCAGAAGTTCATGCAAAAGGCTTATGGCACCGAACTGTGCATATTTTTGTGTATCGAAAAGTTGGCACTGAGATTGAATTGCTCGTCCATCTCCGATCCAAAACCAAAGACTTGAAACCAAATTTGTGGGCTGGGTCATTTGGTGGACATGTTCAAGCAGGAGAATCACTCGAAGACGCGTTGCAAGATGAATTAAAAGATGAAACTGGAATTGACATCGACCCACAGAATCTTTTCAGATGGTTAACTCGAAAAGGTGGAACTTATCCAAATCAAGAATTTGTAACTACTTATTTTTATGATTTTAATGGTGATATTACTAAGCTGGAATTTAATAAAGGTGAAGTCCAGGAAATAAAATGGATGAGCACCAGAGAGATTTTACTTTCAATGGAAGAAAACCCAGAAAAATGGGCTAGTTCTTCAAAATCTATTTATGAAATAGAATCAGAAATTAAAAAGATCTAATGGATACAGACATATTATTAAACCAAGCAGTTACTCATCGAATTGAGCATCAATGTAGTGCGCACCCATACGAACATGCTCCTAAACTTGCCGAGACCGTTGAGCAATATTCCGCACAGAATATTTTAGAGATTGGTACTGGAATGGGATATACCGCCGCAGTTATGGCGAAAGTTAGTCCAAAAATTCATATTGATACACTAGAAAAAGATAGTGAGCACATTGAGATTGCGAAACAATTTTGGACTAAAAATGGTGTTGATGAGCAAATTGAACCAATAGTAGCACAAGCAGAATCTGAGTTACAAAACATCCATAATCTTTATGACTTAATTTTTTTTGATGGCTACCAGATTCACTACGAGTTTTTACAACATTATAGAAGACTTCTTAAACCTAAAGGAATTTTGTTTCTTGCTAACAATCATTTGAAAAGCAAAACAAGCGATCAATTTTTTTCTGAACTAACTAATTCAGGAGAGTGGGATATTTTGGAAAGATTTGAAGATACCACAATTGCACAAAAAAATAGCAATGACGTGGTATGATTATTTTATAGATCACTAAAAAAATCCACGCCAATGTCTGACCAAAAACTCGACGAAATAGTCACCGAATATGCCGATTTAGCCAAGGATAAAAATATTGATGTCGCCACTTTAATGATGAATGCTCTTCAGCAAGAAGATGCAAATAAGCTCAGCGCAAAATCAAAAAGGTGGGCCTACTTAATTTCTTTAGGACTACCACCTTTTGGACTAGGTTTTGCTTTATGGTTTTATTTCTCAGACAAAAGTGATGGCAAAAGTACCGCAATTGTTTGTGTGATCCTAACAGCAGTTTCTATTATTGGTTCAATTATTTTCTTCAACCTAGTTTTTTCAGGGAGTGGGGCAAGTGTAGAACAAATCCAGCAGATCAAACCGGCTGATATTTACGAACTAACCCAGTAGACTATTTTATAGGTTGTTTGTTAGTACCAGCTTTTAGAAACTGAATCAGTTTTTCAATTTCATCATCGGAAATATCTGCCACAGCTGCAGATATTTTTATATCTAAATTTATGCCAATTTTGTTTGCATAGGCAACAGCGCAAACTCTATGACCACCTTCAATGCAAATATATTCACCATTAGATTTCTTTAGCAAAATTAAAGTAGTTGGAGTAGGGAAACTGTCGGCAATAGCTGGAATTCTATCATGACCTTTACACCACTGAAAAAATTCAGGTATTTCAAGTGCGTCAAGAAAAGAAGTCGTGAGTTTGTTATCAAAAAACTTTGACCACCCTTGGTAAGGTCCGACTAAAATATTCGGAAGTACTTTTGTAGGATTTTCTATTTCAATTAATGACCACTCTTTCTTATCTAGCCCAAGTCTTAAAGCAGTATTTAATCGCCACTCGGACACAGAGTCAAACCCTTTGTCATTTGCTAGGGGGAGGAGATTAACTTCTCCAGGATTCCCAACTTCATTGATGAGCCAAATAGCAAAAACTTGGTCAAATGTTAGTAATTGTTCAGTCATAGATTAAATATAGCATATTAGTCTGGATAGATTCCTGACTTGACAAAATAACATAAAAGTGATAGAATAATATATTATGAATAAATCGAACCAAAAATCTATGAATATCTTAGTAATTAGCCTGTTTACAGTGCTATTTAGCTTTGCTATGCCGCTGCAAGCAAGCGCTTTTGACTTAGGATCTTTGTTTGGTACTTCTAATTCTAGTAACTATAACTATTCCTACATAGATGCTCAACACCAAGGTGATATCAAGATAAATAAATATGTTCGTGATACATCAAAAAGTTCAGGTTTTAAAGAAAGTATCACTGTGCGCAGTGGTGCATTAGTTGAGGTTTATATTGTAGTAAAGAATACATCATCAAAATATGATGGCGATGTTTATATTACAGATGAAATCAACGGCAGTTCAGTTTATGTTCCTAACTCACTTTCAGTTCAAGGTGGAACTAGTAGCGGTAGTTTAACTTCAGGTGGGTTAAGAGTATTTATGAATCATAAATCTGAAATCAGCATTCTTTACAAAATTCGTGTTTGTTCTGATTACGGTTCACCTTCAAGAAGCGTGGCTTATTCTGCTGGAATTGGTTCAGCGCAAGATGCTACAACAATTGTTACAGAACGAATCCAAAATAGTTATTCAGATTTAACAGGCACTTGTCTATCAAGTTTCCAAACAAATAATAATTATAATTCATCTAACAACTACTCAATTAATAATCCATTTGGATCTTGGACAGGTGTAAATAGTAATACTTCTCAAAGTACTTCGACAAACCCATTCGGGGATTGGTCTGGCGTAAATAGTAATACATCTTATTCAACATCCTCAAATCCTTTTGGGGATTGGACAGGAGTAAATAATTCTAACAGTTCACAGAGTTATGTAGTTGCGCAAAATAATTCTTCAGTCAGTGATCAAAACCCTTTCGGTGATTGGACCGGGGTAAACAACTTTGATTCATCCAGTTATCAAAGCACTAACTCTTCAACCAATTCAACAAATCCTTTCGGTGATTGGACTGGAGTAAACAATTCAAACGATTCACAAAATTATGTAAGTTATGATGCCCAGGGTTACGCAATCTCTTCAAACACTTCGAATCCTTTTGGTGATTGGTCAAACGCCGAGAGTACTCCTTATGAAGCAACTTACAGAGTAGCGCCAAGAACTGGTGTGGATAAAGTGATTCCATTTATGTTTGCTGGGCTTGCTACATTAGGTTTTCTGGCTTATCGTAAACAAAAATTGCTATTTAGTTAACCTTAAACTTAATATCTGATAAAATGCTCCTACGGGGGCATTTTATATTATCTTATTTT
>CAZXPB010000026.1:0-1626 GCA_964642585.1 uncultured Candidatus Saccharibacteria bacterium | reverse complement strand
AGGTTTAGATTAATAGGGCAGTGGCGTGAGTTTGTGAAAGATAAAAAAGCGGTTGCAGCAATTGAGAATTTAGAAAAGCAAACCGCACATTTTACTGAAAAAACTCAAACTATTTTGTTTGCCTATGACGGAAAACGAGAAATGGAAGATACGATACAAACACTCACAAAAAACTCTGTCAAAGCAACAGAAAAAACAATCCGTGAATCACTATGGACAGGGGGATTGCCTGATGTTGATTTAGTAATTCGCACAGGCGGCGAACCACATTGGTCAGCAGGGTTTATGATGTGGCTTACGGCTAACTCCCAGTTCTATTTTACAGAGAAACTCTGGCCGGATTTTAGCAAAAAAGAATTAAAAAAAGCGCTCGACGACTATGAAAGTCGTGAGCGCAGGCTAGGGAAGTAATTAATTTGTCACTCTAAATTCACTTCAGATTCTCTTGTCATCTTGATTGTCAATTGAATTAGGTCTCCAATCTTAAAGCCAACTTTTGAAGCCGCCTCAATTTTGTTTGCTGCCTCCCTGAGTTGTTCGACAAGCAGTCGTGAGTCTGCCGATCCGAAGACTCCTTTTTTGTAAACCAAGATATTGATATCTAGATTTTCTGTTGTCTTAACTTTCCCAACTTTATCTGGTGATGACATATATTCCTCCATTTTTTGTTTAACCCTCGATCTAAAAACAAAAACACGCGTTTAAAATTTCGTGTGTTTTTGTTTTGTCCCAAGCAAACTCGTAAGCCGAATTCTGTTTCTAACTGATCATCTATCTGGGAACTGTGTTGCCACAGTCCTCGGTGCTGCCTACCTAATTTGGCATTGCACTCAAGTAAGAATTTAGCCGTTTCACCCGCTATGTTACCATAACGATTCATCCTAATTTAGAAACTAATTTAGGAGCTTTTGCATTTCTGCTCGAGCGTCACTGTTCGCATCTCTAAGGTTACCCTCGACGGGTGTTACCCGCTACTAGTGTTAATAGCTCTATAGAGGCCATCAACGCAAGTGTTCGGACTTTCCTCCCGCATCATCCTTGCGAATGAATCTGGGCGATCAATCGATTTGCTTGGAACTCCCGTATATTACCACTTTTCGGAAGTTTTGTCAACTTAGGGCTTAATTAAGCCTTTTTACCACTCTTGTGGGCGTTCTTTGTACCAATCCGCTAATCCATCTTCAAGAGTAAAAGTGTATTGGTAATGAAGTTTTTCTAAAACTTCCGGAGCAATTGCGTTGTATTTTAAAGTCTTCCTCACTGTAGTAGGAGAAATTGATTCCTTCCTGCCAAGTAAAGAAGAGAAGAAGTGAAAAAAGTACGAGCCTATTAAAACTACTCTGTAAGGAACATTTGGGATAAATCTTTTCACGCCTGCAATTTTTGTGATTCCTTTCGCATAATCACCAACCGTTGGGGCAGGGTCGGTTGTAAAGTTATAGAGAACCTCAGGTTCGTTATTTTCTTCTTGCCATTTGTGCATGAATAAAATTGAGTTACAAAGTTCTTTTACATATCCACCTGCTTTTTGAACATTTTTATTTCCCACAAAAACAAAATAGTGACGAATTATCGCTCTAACCATTCGAGTGACATTTCCTTTTTCACCAGGTCCAAAAATTACTC
>CAZXPB010000025.1:0-8409 GCA_964642585.1 uncultured Candidatus Saccharibacteria bacterium | reverse complement strand
GTAGTTTGAGTAGAAGTGCCGTTAGCACCACTGGTGGCTACATTCAAGACTGTTTGTGTGTTACTACCTGCTGCAGTAGAAGTTGAAGCAAGGTTTACTAAGTTACCTGTTGTAAGAGAAGAGGAAGATAATCCAAAGATGTTTCCTGTAGTAGCAGAGTTGAAAGTTAGATCTGTAGTATATGCACCCATTGCAATAGAAGCATTGCCTGTTGGAGCCACAATACTATTCCAACGAACTCCCAGCCCACTAGGATCCGTCCAAGTCATCGGACTGGCACCACCACCGGCAGAAGTTAGAATGTAACCAGATGTTCCTGCAGTAGTAGGAAGATTAAAGTTGTAAGTGCCAGCAGCAGCTTGAGGTTGAATAGTGATAGTGCCAGAAGTCGAACCAGCCAGAGACAAAGTACCTGCCGTTGTTCCTGCAGTTCCAAGAGTTAGAAGTGCTGATGGTGAAGTATTCATAATTCCTACTCTTCCAGTCGAATCAATTCTCATTCTTTCATTGCCAGTCAAATAACCCCCAGTGGCAAAGTTGATAAATCCATTTGATCCACCTGCCACCAAGGTTGTAGATCCATTAGTCAAATAATTTGCCAAAGCAAGTTGGTCACCTGTAAAAATACCGTTTGAAAAAGAACTGCCGGTAGCTAAAAATTGTCCTGCCAAACCAGCATTTGTATTAAAATCAATCACTGCATAAGCAGCCGAACTAGTCGCTTCTAAATTGATTCCGCTGTTCAAGCCGCCTGCAGAATAAATATGTAGCTTACCACTTGGACTAGCTGTTCCAATACCAACTCGAGTAGTAGAAGTATCTACATATAACTGATTGGTATTTACTGCAAAATCCCCTGTTGTTGCTAAGGTAACATTTAAGTTTGAACCACTTGCTGGAGTTATTCCTAGTGCACCCGAAGCCGTAATTATTGAAGGAGTAGAGACACTTGTGTCTGTTAATAAAGTACCATTGGTGGAAATATTACCAGCCGCTGAAATACTAACACCAGTAGATCCATAACCACCACCAAATAAAGTGCTTCCAGTGGAAGTTGCACCAAGAGAAATTGTTCCACTTCCTTTTGCGTCTATGCTCAAGTTTTCATTTGCGCCAGTTGAAAGTGTAGACAAAGCTAAGCCTCCAGCTGCAGCAGCAGAAGTAACTTTCAAACCAGTGACTGCACTTACTGTAGAGGTATCAACTTGAAGAGCGTAATCAGTGCCTGCTTTGGCAATTGCTAATGCAGTGGTAGAACTTAAAGTACTACGAACTCCACCAGTTCCGTTAACACCGTTTGCTAAAAACGCAGCAGGTACAGCACCAATAATTTTTCTTGGTGTCATTTCTCCATCCCAACTTGGAGTGCCTGTGCCACCAATGTTTACTCCCAAGTAAACTGTCTGATTAAAATCAACGCTAGCCAGTGAAGTTACCGAACCCAACATAACACTGAACAAACCATTTGTGACAGTGACTTTGTTTGCACCAGTACGAGTTTCTGTCCAAAGAGTTGTTCCACCAGAGAGAGCATCATACAAAATAAATTCCATGTTGTAGTCACCATTGGCAACTGCAACATCACTAGTATTAGTTAATTTACCTTGATAATTAATTTGCAAATTGATTGCTGCTTGTGCTTCTGGTACGACTACTGCAAAATTAAATGTTGGAATTAAACTAATAACAGTTACAAGTATTAAAATTTTTGGGATTAGGAGTTTCATGCTTGCACCCTCCTATCCTCTTGTCTAAACATAGCATTGCTGTGCTTTGCATTTTGAGCACGAACATACGACAAAACTGCCCCACGAGTGGTGAGCCAGTTTCTTGCAATCTTCATGGCCTTTAAGTGTCCGGTACGAGCTCTTAGACTTAAGTATTCTGCTGAATACGGAGTGAACTCAGCTGCCTCTGAAATAGAGATCAGCTCACCTGACGACATAAACGCTTTGCGCTCATGTTCTGACATTTAGGTTGTTTTTTTGTTTTTGTTTCTTCTCTTAGCTACGCTAATTTTGGCGAGGCTAAGGGGTTTTGCAAATATTGGCTATCCGATATCTGCTATCCGATACTTTATATATTGATTATAGCAGATATTTTGCATTTTGTCAACGGTGAACCGATTTATTCTAGGTTTTCTGAATTGCGTTTGCGATAGAAAAATCTGATCAAGAAAATTAATGTCAAAATTAGTAAGATTGCAATAAACAGAATTACCCATCTTATAGTTTGAAGGTAATCTTGCACATCTGTTTTCAGCCCTGAAGTTACAGTTGTGAAAATTACAGGAACATCTTGCAAAACTTCTTGAGCACTATTAAAAATACTTATGGTTCCCTTATTAAGTCCAGGGACAGTCATAACAGGAAGCGTTAGTTCGTATTTTTGAGTCACTGCATTAAAAGAAAAAAGGAAAGATCCAACATTACTATTCCAAATTATAAATTTAGCATCAGTAGGAAGTTTATTTTTATCAATTGTAATAGTTAATTGCTCTGTCGCTGAAAAAGAAATATTTTGTGAATCTAAAACTTTTAAACCATTCTGAATGGAAAAAGAAAAATCTTTCGCTGTTAACTTTACGCCAGTGAAATTTTTGTCATACAAAAATTGTAAATCAGAAATCGGAACTTCAGATTCACTAAACCAAATAATCTTCGCAGTAGTAAGAGTGCCGGATGAATAATTCCCATTTGTATCACGAGTGAAAGCTGAGTAGTAATACAAAACTCCTGGGATTACATTCTTGTCTTCAAAATTTTCAACTTGACCCTCGAAAACAACTTGGCCGTTGTAAGGGTCAATTGGGAAAAAAGTGGTTGAGCGGACTATACGTGTAAAATTAAAATCATTATCGGTAGGGTTGGCCCACGAAAGATAAACAGAATTTTGTTTAACAACAGCTGTAAAGTTTTTTACATTTGCGGGAGCAATAAGATCTTCAGCTTTGCCAGTAACGAATCTTCCATCATAAAAACTTTGGTTACCGCTTGCATCAATTGCGGTTATCAAAAAATAATAAATTGTATTCTCTTTTAGGGAATCAATTTGGGTGCTATGCTCACGTAGTAACTGCGGCGAAGAAAGAACTCCATCTGAGTAATCAGAATTAGTCCCCCAACTCACTTTTGACGTAGAAAATTCGTGAACAGTTTTCCATGTGATAATTGCAGAATTAAAATTTACTGTCACGACCACTTCTGAAATTTGTGGAGCGAGAACATCACGCATTCCACCACCACCTTCAGTCGGAATTGGAGTTACATCTCCAGCTTGCTGATTGATTTGCAGCGAACTTGTTGCAGCCTCACTTGAGTTTATATAAAAGAAACTAGAAATTGCAAAAAAAACTCCGGCCATAATGGCAGAGTTTCTGACTATTCTTTTGAAAAGATAATTATAATCCATATTTTCTTGTCTTGAACTTAATCTAAAGAGGAATTTAGCCAATTTCTGGAGAGAATTTCTAAGTTAGTTAGGTAATAAAGTTACTTGTACTGTAGCTGTATAGTTCCCGTCAGGCTGGATATGACTTGACCCTGATTCCGCTCGAACTTTGACAGTTGTATTAGTGCCACTTGGATGGTTGCCAGTAGATTTGTATGCGATGGGTTTTAGAGAAGTTAGTACACTATCCCAACATCTATCTGCTGTATCGGAGGAGCCAGTGTTACAAGCATTTGAGCCATTATCTTTAAATCTTGAATAAATATCTGGGCCTTCAGGAGTAAACCCAAACTCACTGTCTGTGGAAGCAACAGACCAAGTATAGTCTGGGTCACTTGTCGCTGGAGTATAGTTTGCGAAGTTTGATCCAGCGCTGGTCAGTGCTGGATTTGTAGTAGAACTCACACTCAGGGTATATCCTGCTGGATTGTCTGTAGTCACCGTCCAAGTTGTAGAACCAGTTCCAGTTCCACCAGTAAGCCCATTAAAAGATGACATAGTGATATCACTAGCTGCTGAAATAGAAAGATAAACATTTTGTGATGCTAAAAATCCAGCGCTTAATTTGTAATTAGTGCTGGAGGAAAGACCGCTACCAACTTCACCGATTGTATCCAGCTCTTTAAAATTAGTGGACGATGAAGACTGTCCACCTACATTGATAGAATCGGTGGGAATCTTGTAGCTACTGCTACTCATGGCAGCGAAAGTTTGGTGATCTAGGAGTAAAAAAAACAGGAGTGCAAACAAGACTGCTTTGCACACACTGTTTTTTCTATCTTGAAAAATTTTTAAGACAGAAGTGGACATATTAATGTGAATTGAATCTCGTTACTTTTTGCGAATTTCAAACTTTCGCAATAACTTTCGTAGTATGAAGAAAATAATAATGATTACAATAACTAATCCGACTGTTATCTTCCAAGGAAATACCCAGAAAGAAACTGTCATTGAGTCAGTTGAACTAATAGATTCTCTATAACCTCTCTCTAAACTAACTGTAGCTGTATAACGACCAAAAGCGAAAGGAGAATCCCAGCTAACTTGGGCTGCCCTTAAAGAGTCTGGCATACTAAAGAATGGGACTACTTCAACATTTTGTACTACTTGTCCAACCATATTCTTGATCTCAACAGATCCACCAGGGGTTAGATAGATGTTACCAGTATTCTGAAAGAGGATTTCAAAATTAAATGGTCCCTTTTCATAAACTGACTTAGCTGGTCCAGCTAATCTAAAATCTGTTAACTTTCCTTCTTCTTTAACAGGCCCTGCAATCCTTACAAAATACAGTGCACCAACACGAGAAATAGTTTTAGCTTTATTTTCTCCTGGACTGCCAGCACCTTCAGATGCAGTAGAAACCAAAACTGAAGCGTACTTTCCACCAGGCTCAGCATCTTGAGGGATTGCAATGGTAATTGGTAGGTTTGCACGTTGCTTAGATTTTAATTTAAAAGTTTTTACTTCTGGTTTAATAAAATCTCGAAGTGAGTATGGTCCTTTATCTTGTCCTAGTAATAGAACAGTTTGAAGTGGATCTTTAGATCCAGTGAAATCTTCTATTTCAATTGTGAAAGTTTGTTCTGAATCTGTTCTGTTAACTACGGAGAGATTACGAGTGACTTTCTCTCCAGGTTTTAAAATGACTTCTTCTTTAGCAGGTTCTAACACAAAATCATTTTTGATTTCAACTGCTGCATCTTTAATCTCTAATGCTAACGCCGGTTGTGCATAAAATAAAACGCTCAGTAAGGGAAGGACTAAAATTGATTTTTTAACATATTGAGATAGTTTCATCATTCTTTCTTTAAATTATAGAGCGGTTGCGGTTGCGGTGATTGTCGCAGAGTAAGTTCCACTATTTGCGAAAGTACCTGCTTGTTCAGTTGCCACACACATTGTACTTGCAGTACCAGAAGTAGATGTAGCAGCTGCCGCTGTAGCAATTTGGTCAGCAGAACCAGTCAAGTCAAAGTCACGCCATTTTAAAGTAGCGCTTGGCACATCTGTACCAGCAATACAATCCGAATCTGTACCCCATGTTCCAGTTGGCACATCTGTACCACGGGCAGAATAACCAAATTCTGCTGCCCCTGAAACGCTCCATGTTTCAGGAGTTTCAGATGAAGCAGGTGTGTAGTCAACTATATTACCTCCACCGCCAGAGCGAGACATCGCTGGAGCTGTGGAAGAATGAAGAGTAAGGGTGTACCCAGCTGCGTTGTTGGTAGTTACTGTCCATGTTGCACTGCCAACTGCTGTGTTCTGAGAAGTAGACAATGCTGTCATAGTTATGTCGGATGGACTAGAGATTGAAATACCCGTGGTGACTGTTTGGTTAACCACTACATCGTCTGTGACTGCTTGCGCAATAAGTGGTGCGACTACAACTAACACCACAATAACAGAAGCCGCGCTTGTTAAAAATATAGATAATGTTTTCTTGAAGTGCATATTAAAAAGTCTTGTAAAAATTTATTTACAATGCGGTTGCGGTTGCGGTTATTGTTGCTGAATAAGTTCCGCTATTTGCAAAAACACCTGCTTGTTGTGTAGCCACACACATAGTGGAAGCTGCACCAGAAGTTGAAGTCGGCGCTGCAACTGTAGCGATTTGGTCAGCAGAACCGGTTAAGTCAAAGTCGCGCCACTTTAAAGTAGTGCTTGGCACATCTGTACCAGCAATACAATCCGCATCTGTGCCGTATGTTGTTGTATTTACATTTGTCCCGTAAGCAGAAAAACCAAACTCAGCAGCAGATGAAACACTCCAAGTTTCTGGAGTTTCTGCTACCGCTGGAGTATAGTCTACAATGTTACCACCACCGCCAGAGCGAGACATGGCAGGAGCTGTGGAAGCAAACAAAGTTAGGGAATATCCTAAATAGTTATTAGTAGTTACTGTCCATGTTGCACTGCCAACTGCTGTGTTCTGAGAAGTAGACAAAGCTGTCATTGTGATGTCAGCAGGACTAGTGATAGAAATTCCTGAAGTCACTGTTTGGTTGACGACTACATCGTCTGTTACTGCTTGTGAAATTTTTGGAACAATTGATACGAATCCAAAAACTACCACTACAGTGCTTATAGAAATGATGGAGAGATTAGTTCGGAAGTTCATTAGTATTTCTACGGTTTTATTTCTTTTGGCTCTTGAAAATCTTAGTTTAAGTATACGATATATAGTTTTAGAAAGCAAAGTTTTAGGATGGAAGTTATCAACAGGAAAGTTTACATGACAAAAAACACCCTTGCGGGTGTTTTTAAATTTGATATTAGATTAAAGACTTAGCTTTAACAACTATATAGTGACTGAAATGCTTCCACCAACTACGCGTCTTTTATTGTCTATGTAAGTGCATTCGTTATCGAAATAACGAACGACGACCATCAGAATGACATGACAGAAACTTCGAAAAGTTTTTGAACATGTGATTATCCTTAGAAAGGAGGTGTTAGATAATTCAGTAATACGTAGGGGTTCTTGATACTAACGCGCGATTAATTGAAATATTCTAGATATATTATATCATAAAAAAAGATGGCTGTATCACACAACCATCTACTCAATCAATAGAACAAACTCCACCAACTGTTTGCCTATCGCTTTTTGCCAGAACTGTGCTTGCTCATCCTTAGTCATTTCAGAAATGTATTTTCCTGTCTCTGGTTCAATCTGATTGGACTCTAAAGGATAACCGGGAACAACACTATTGCTTCTAACGCTTGTAAATAATCGTGGGGATTTTATCACCGTTTCCCAAAGTTTACCATTTGGGTCTGCAATACAAATTCCAAACCTCCAATAACCACTGACGTTGTCGCCTAAAGATGAAATAAGTTTTTGAAAATGATTTAACAGTTCTTCATCGTCGTTTACATCTTTCCCGTTTATTCGACGGACATGAATACCTGGTTGTTGCTCATCTGATAGCCCGTCAATGTACAAAGCATTGTCCATTGAAATAACTCGTTGTCCGAGTGCCCTTGCGTACGCAAGGGCTTTCTTCCTGGCGTTCTCCTCAACTGTTTTACCATCCTCCTCCACATATGGAAGCAGTGACTTATCTTCTACCCCTACAACGTTAATGCCAAAAGGGATTAAACAGTCATACAATTGATTTATTTTAGCTGGGTTTGTTGTACCCATTATTAACTTTTTCATACATAACCTTCCTCTTCTTTTTATGGATAGTAACAGAATTAGGGTATAAGCACAATTTATTTTATTGGAAAATCTAATTGTTCTTGTGGGATACCAATAGACAATCCGTACTCAATAACTGGTTTCCAACTTTCTTTATCATCATAATTAAATTCAAAAGTCTTGTCTTTAAATACAGCGATAACATTTCTATCTTTCCAAAAATGCATATACCATTTATTCGATTCAATATTTCGAGAAAGGTTTTGAATTTCTTCTGCTGTTACTTCAACAGTAAATAAATGCCAGCCTAAAGTAGGGCTGACTTCTGATTTGATAACCTTTAGACTATTAAGAATAAATTTATCAATAAGGCTTTCAGCAACAATAATTCCAATATAAGATTGCATTTTATATTAACTTAAACTCAATGCCCACTACACCGTATTTAGACTCGTCTTCTTTGGAGTAATATTTATATATCGACAATAAATCTGTTAAATCTTTACCGCCAAAATCAGACGCTGGAAAACTACTTAATAATTTTTCAAAATTATTAAAGCTATATAAGTTAGTAATTTCAACCAAAACAGACTCTACCTCATCAGGTCTTTTTAGAAACTTAATATTATCTCCTACTGTAAGTTCTTTTCGTTTTTCGTCATTTAACCTAGACTCAATGGTTTTTTCACCAGTCTTTATTTGCTCAAATGGCAATTCGTGTAAACGCATCATGTGAATCATAAAACCATTATAGCAAAAAACACCCTTGCGGGTGTTTTTAAATTTGATATTAGATTAAAGACTTAGCT
>CAZXPB010000024.1:0-10446 GCA_964642585.1 uncultured Candidatus Saccharibacteria bacterium | reverse complement strand
TTTTACATCTGATTTCGCATAGTATTCCGATAGCACAGGAAAAACTGCCACAGCGCTCGAAAGTGCAAAAATTCCAAGAGCGACAGCTTGGATATTATTCGCATAGTTAAACGCAGTAATCGATCCCGTCACTAAGCTCGAACCAATTATAGAAACAATTACTAAATTAACATAAGAATTATCTAGCCCTACAATTCTAGGTAAGAAAAGCTTACCGATTTTTTGCACCCCAGCGTCTTTATAATCAAATTTGGCTTTCCATCTGTAACCGAATCTAAAGACTTCAGGGATTTGGACTGAAACATGTAAAACAGCACCAAGAATAACTCCATAAGCCAAACCTTTTAGACCAAAAGTTGGATACAGAAAAACGATGCCAAAAATAATTCCAATGTTATAAAGTAAAGGTGCTGTGTTTACGATTAAAAACTTCTTCAAACTAATAAGCACACTTGAAAGTACATTAGAAATGGTAAAAATAATTGGTGAGAGTAGCATAATTCTTGTGATTTGTGCAGTAGCTGCAATTTGTTCATCTGCAAATCCTGGAGCAATCAGTTTAGTCAGAGGCGTAGCAAAAATGAATAGCCCCATACAAATCGCAAACATTCCAATGCTGGAAATATTCAAAATGCTATTTGCGATATTGAAAGCACGTTTCTTGTCTTTAAGGAAGTACTCGCTAAACACAGGAATGAATGCGACACTTAGTGTTCCTAGAATTAGTAAATTGTAGACTAAATCTGGAATTCTAAAAGCAGTGAAGTAAATATCTGAGTCTGCACTTAACCCCAACCTGCTGGCTAAAAGAATGTCTCGAAAAAATCCGGTTGCTCTTGAGAGCAAAGTAAAACTAGCGATAATGAAAGTCGCTTGTCCAATATGAAAAGTGGATTCAATTTTTTTTATCTTATCCCACATAGAGTTATTGAATTACTGCACCAATGAAGATATCTTTTGAAATATCAGAATTAAAGTTAAGGCTGTTATCTATATTTTTTAACTCTGGTGAATTCCAGACCACAGTGCGATTAGGATATTGGAGGTTGTAGTTGAAAGTTTCATTTAGAGAGCCGGGCTGCTTTTGGATAAATAAACTTTGAGTACTTACACCAGATAGTTTATACGGTAGCTCGTAAGATAAAGTAACAGTTTTAGTTTCACCGCCTTTTACCTCTAGCCAGTTTCCAAACCAAGTTTTGCCTGATTCTTTGCCAGTGAGAGTTCCCGAAACCATGTCTTGGGTCACCCCTTCTTGCCACTGCTGAACAGATCTATCTAAAATGAAATCTGGTGAGGTCAATCTTGGAATTAGAACATCGGCATTGAATCCGTTGCTTGATTTTAGGGTTGAATTTTCAGGAACATAAAATCTAATAAAACTTTTATTTTTCAATGCCTCATTATTTGGTAGAGGATTAGTAACTGAGTAGTAAATTGTATTAATAACTGAGCCATCCGGATTAATATTACTTTCTAATTTTGTTTCCCGAGTTAAGAATCTGTCGGTTTTAGTTCCTCCTAGATTAGAATTTACTACATATAGATAATCTTTTTCTGTGTTTCTAATTTCCCCTCCCCAATTTAGAGACAGAATTTTATTTTGAATAGATTTATTTCTTGAATAAATCAAAATGTTTTTTGTAGAAAGAGATTTGTTAAACAAATCCATGAAACCCATTAGTCCACCCTTTTCACTTGTCCCGAATCTATCCATTAGTAGTGGAAAAAAATCTGCCAACAATTGTTTGGGTTGGTTTACTTCCCTATCATAATTAACTGAAGTGGCAGTTTGAACAGTTTCAACAAAATTATCTGCACCTAAAGTAAGTCCATACTGTGGCATCTCAATTGGTCCTGTTACCTCAAGCATTTGTAAAATTACTTCAGGGGTCATAGTGATAATCAAGTCAGGAGTTTCCCCTCCTTCTTTTTCAAACATCGAAGAAATTATTGATGCAGAAACTGGGAAACTACCAAACCAATTACTGTCTCTTAAAAAGAGTCTGTCATTTACTGCATAGATTGGTTGTGGGGGTGAAATCTTTTCTTTCAATTGCCCATCCCAATCATATACACTTCGGACATCTAAAAATCCCAGGCTTCCATTACTTAGTTTTGCATTTCCAATTGTCCCCATAAAACCACCTGATGCTCTTAGTTCATTGTTATTTTGGAAAATTATTAAGATGTTTTTATCACCTAGTAAAATATCAAAAACTAGAGAAAATACTTCTTTTAGGCTTTCTACATTAGAAAGAAATAAATTCGCTGAATCTTTCACTGAAACAAATACTGGTTGGTAATTTTTAGGAAGACTAGTGATAGAGATTGAATTGATATTCGTAGCAGATTGCTCAGTCAGCTGCACTATTTGCGATAAAAGATTTTGTGCTTTTTCCAGATCCGCTCTGTTAGAAAGACCATTGCTTAAACCGACGGCGCTTATTTTCATTTCTTCGGTAAGTTGAATTAACTCAGTTGCATAGATAGCAGCTTGAGTTAAATTTTCTGCCGCGAAAAGAATCCGGTCAGCATCTTTTTTTTGTGGAATGACAGATAATAAACTTTTTAAACCAACTGAAGATGAGTTTAAAGTTTTTTCACTAGCTTTAAAACTCTCAAGCGCTTTTTGGAAATTTATTTGAGCTTCTTCTGGGTTATCAGACATCAATGAGTCTTTAGCATTCTGCAAGTGAGATATGCCAACAGTGCTTTCTCCAAGCACTTGCCCTTTAATTTTTTGACCAGTGGCAACAACGATTAGCCCATGAATCATTGAAGTGGCAATTAAAACTAACAAAGTAAAAATTGCTAAAGTCTTCTGAAATTTTTTTTCGCGAATATTTTGTAAGACCTTTTGGAAATGCTCCCCGAAATTAGTCAGGAATTTAAATATCGTAAACGGTAATTTAATAATAGATAAAACAGCAAATCCGACGAGATAGAAAAATGAAGTTAGAAAATCAATTATAAAACCAAAAAGACCGGTACGTTTAGAATATGAAACCGGTTCAAAATGACTATGATGCAAATAGAGTTTTATGTTTTTCTTCATTTATGAACAGATTGTCTTGAGATATTTAATAAAATTCCACATCCACATAGGGTGACAATCATCGCACTACTTCCATAGCTAAAGAATGGTAATGGAATTCCGGTAAGAGGGAGCAAACCAGTAATTGCACTGATATTTACTATGGCTGCTGAAGCTATTCCCCCAATTAAACCAACTGCCATTATCTTACCAAATAAATCGGGAGCTCCATAGCTAATATATATTCCTCTGGCCAGAAATAAGGCAAAAACACCTAGAATAAGCAGTATTCGTATGAATCCCAGCTCCTCTGCCATTACAGCGAAAATAGAGTCATTTATGGCCTCTGGGAGGTATGAATACTTCTGTCTTGAGTGACCATAGCCGTATCCAAACCATCCACCGCTCCCTATTGCAATTAACGCTTGATTAATCTGATAGCCAATCCCTAAAGGATCCACTGACTTATTCAAAAAAGCAGTGATTCTTTGTACTCTGTAAGGCTCTAGCTTAATTAATAATAGCATTATTGCGGTACCAGCTGCAGATAGCCAAGCAAAATATTTTAATTTTATTCCACCAGCAAAAAGCATAATTGCAGAAGTTAAAACGATCGCAATCATAGTCCCTAAATCTGGTTGCCACAAAATTAATAAAGAGTATATTGAAATGATCATGACTGGCGGAAAAACAGATTGCCAGAATCCAGAGGTGTGACCTCTTTCGCTCATCCAACTCGCTAAATACATCACAACAGCAAGTTTAGCAAGCTCAGATGGTTGAAAGAAAAGTGGTCCTAAATGAATCCATCTAGTTGCCCCATTTGCCGAAAAACCAATTCCTGGAATTTTAACTAGAATTAAGGCAATTAATGTCGCCCCAAGCGCAAAAGGAATTAATTTTTTCCAGAGATGGTAATCTATTCTAGATAGCACATACATCCCTACTAAACCAATCCCTACTCCGTATGCAAGTTGATGAATAAAATAATAACTAGTGTTACCGAAATTCTTTTGGGACTCTACAGTTGAAGCTGACCAAAGCATAATTAAACCGATCACTAAGAGTACTCCCAGTAAGCTCAAAAAAATATAATCAACTGGTTTTCTGGATTTACTCATTATTTTTCTGTGTTACTAATCTAACGAACTCAGTTCCTCTTTCCGCGTAGTTTTTAAACATATCAAATGAAGCAGTTGCAGGGCTTAATAGCACGACGTCACCAGGCTGAGCCTTTTGTTTAACATATCTAATTGCTTTTTCAAAATCAGTGAATACTTCTGAAACAATAAATGGCACTTTTTCTGTTTCAGCGTGTAGGTAAAATAACGCACTAAGCGTTTTACCCACATCTCCTAGTAAGGTGACACTGGCGATGTTTGGTTTTTTACACAGATATTTAACTAAGTGCTCATAATTTAGGCCTTTATCTGAGCCGCCTAAAATAATGTGTGTTGGTTCAGAAAAACTTTCTAACGCAGCGATTGCTGTTTCAGGAATTGTGGAAATTGAATCGTTGTAATATCCTACCCCATTAATTTGTCCTACAAACTGTAATCTATGCTCTAGGCCAGTAAATTCATTACAGACTTTAGATATGATGTCCGAACTAATACCGAGCTTGGTCGCAACTAAAACGCCGGCAGCAATATTTTCCAAATTATGGACACCACGGAGCATACGTTCAGAAAAATCAAAATTTTCTTCAAATTGATCTGTTAATCCAAAGATATAGATAGAATTATTTTGTATGAATGCTCCTTTTTCTGGTTTAGCTTTAGAAGAGATAGATAGCTTCTCGCCCAGTCCTAAATTCCCTATAGCCTTTGAGGCTGCATAATCTTCATTAAATATGGCGGTATCAGTTTGCTTTTGAAATCCTGTAATGGCAGATTTTGCTACATGATATTCCGCCAAGTCTTTATGATGATTGAGATGGTCAGAAGTTACCATTAAACAAACACCAATATTTGGACTCACTTTTAGATCTTGGAGTTGAAAACTAGAAAGTTCAAACACAACTATATCAGTGTCTTTAAGTTCATCTATAAAATCTAACGGAGCAATTTTACCGATGTTCCCAGTTAGAAACACATTTTGATGATTTGCTTTTATGATTTCTGTAATTAAAGTGCAAGTTGTCCCTTTGCCTTTAGTGCCAGTAACTCCAACAGTTACAGCAGGGCAATGCTCAAAAAACCACTTTGTTTGACTTGTGATTATTACACCAGCCTTCTCTGCTTCAATAATTTTTGGATGTAGTCTAGGAATTCCTGGACTTCGGAAAACTAAATCAAAATCTTTCACCCTGTCTAAAAAATTTTTCCCGTTGGACTTCTCTTCTAAAACCGTAGCTTCTATATTGTGTTTTTTTAGATACGAAAAAACAGCTTGGCCCTCATGACCAAACCCTAAAACCGCCACTTTAATTTTTGATAAATCCTTGAGGTCCATATTATTTTGTTAAGAATCTACCAGGACAATTCCCTGTCACAGTACCATTTAACACAACGGTTTCGCCATTAACCCAAACCTGCATGATACCATCGGAATATTTGTAAGGGTTATCTACACTTGCTGTTGAATTAACTAGCTCAGGGTCAAACAAAACTAAGTCAGCTATTGCATCTATTGCGATTAGACCCCTGTCTTTCAAACCAATTTTTTTTGCGGGGGCAGATGTCATTTTTCTAATTGCTTCTGGGATAGAAATTGTTTTAGCATTAACGACGTGATGCAAAAACTTCGCAGTAGTCCCAAAACATCTCGGATGAACTAATTTGTTTGTATCTGTCACAGCATAACCACTCCCATTTGTTCCAATGAATCCTAAAGCGTGATCCGTAAATAAAAACACAACCTCATCACTCATACTTTCATCGAACACCAAAATTTCACTGCCGCCATTTTCTATGAGATTTAGCAAAGCTTCTTCGCTTGTTGTGCCAAATCCAGCCGCAATAGCAGAAAGGGGTTTCCCAGTAACCATAAGGTTTGAGGAAGTTGAAGCAATGATCAACGCGGGAATGTTTGATTCGCTTGTGTTAAGCGATGCTAAAATTTTTGACCTTTGAGTGGGAATTTTTAAAAGTTCAATTAAGTGATCTCGACCACCCATTGTTGCCCAAGATGGTAAGTAGGTATACAACGCTTGCCAGGTTGAATTATAAGGGTAAGTATCAAAATGAATATTTACCCCCCTGTGCCAAGCAGCTTCTAGCTCAGAAAGGACATCTGTGACTAATGGCCAATTTTGTTTGTGCCGGATTTTTAAATGAGAAATTTTAATACTGGCTTTTGATTGCTCCGCAATATTAACAACCTCCCGAATACTTTCTATAACATTTTCTGACTCATCTCTTAGGTGGATGGAAAGATAGCTATCTGTACTTTGCACAATTTTAGCAATTTCAAATAATTCTATATCGGAGATTCCAGCTTCATGCGCATAAGCAAAACCTGTTGAGATGCCAAAAGCCCCTTCGTCTATTGCATCTTTAGCTAGCCTTTTTAAAGTTTGGAGTTCGTCTACAGAAATAGTGCTTTGACGGTCACCCACTAGACCACGGCGAAGTGTTGAGTATCCTACTAAACTGGCGATATTCGGTCCAAATTGTTTTTGTTTCATGGCAGTTACAAATTCTGCAAATGACCGCCAGTTTACATTGACCCCAACTAAAGTGTGCCACTTTCTCAGCGAGAGTAAACTTTGTTCTGAAATAATTGGTGCTAAACTTGCACCAGAGTTTCCTGTAACAACAGTGGTAAAACCTTGAGTGATTAAACTTTCCAAGGCAGGACCATCGAATAGTCTCCAATGGCTATCGCTATGATTCTGAATATCAATAAAACCTGGCGCTAAAACTTTTCTATTAGCGTGGACAACCTCTTTAGCAGGGGTGTTAATTTCAGGGGCAATATTAACAATACGGTTTCCACTTATAGCAACATCAGCGATTAACGGATTACTACCAGTCCCGTCTATCACCGTGGCATTTTTAATTAATAATGAATACATAATTATTTATCAAGAAAAAATATTATCACTCCAATTATCCCTGCTACAAGAGCTAGAATCCAGAAACGCATTGTAATTTTTGATTCTGGCCAACCTATAACTTCTAAATGGTGATGGATCGGTGCAGAAAGAAATAGTTTTTTATGAAAAACTTTTCGCCAAAAGATTTGCATAAAGAAACTTCCCGCTTCAATTACAAAAATTAATCCTATGATTGGTAAGATAAAAACAGAGTTAGTTAGAAAAGCCACAATCGCAAGTAATACTCCCAGAGCCATTGAGCCTGTATCTCCCATGAAAAATCTCGCAGGGTGGACATTGAACCAGAGAAATGCCAGCAAACCTCCGCAAATTACTACACAAAGTGCTGCCAAATTTACTTTACCTTGCATGAATGCGATTATGGAAAAACAAAAGAAAGCAATGGAAAGTGTGCCGCCTGCAAGGCCATCTAAGCCATCGGTTTGATTAACTGCAAAACTCGTACCAATAACTACAAGAATAAAGAATGGAATAAATAGTAGTCCTAAGAAAATATCTCCGAAAAATGGCACATGCACCGAGTCAAAACCAATTTTGAAATAAAACCACCATGCTCCAATACTGGCAACAAATGCGTATAACAAAACTTTGAATCTAAATCTCAACCCTCTTCCTTTGTGACCCTGTTGTCTTGCATCTAAAAAGTCGTCTACAAACCCCACTAAAGCTGCGCCAATCAGTGCACCAAATGGAAGCAGTGTCTCTCTTCTAGTCATAAAGTTTAGAAGATGGAATTGTGAAATACCTAAAATCCGATCCGCAACCCAAAATGATCCTGCTAAAACTAAGGCGGTTCCCCAAATTAAAACTCCGCCCATAGTTGGAGTGCCACGCTTCTTTTCATGAAGTCCTGAATAAAGCGGAGTTGTTCCATCTGAGCGGATATTTTTCCCTAATTTAAAATGATACATCAATTCAGTAAGAATTGGGGTTACAGCAATTGCGAATAGAAAAGCTATCGTGCTAAGGCTAAATAATTTAATTAAATCATCTGTAGGCATAAATATATTATACCACAACAACCCTATTTAATTGCCGCGATAACTTGTTGTTTCAATAATTTTGTATCACTTTCACGATTTTCGCTGCCAAGAACGATAATGACGAATTTTTTATTCTCATGGTTAATAGCAGTGATCATTGCACCTTTAGCTTCATCTGTGAAACCTGTTTTAATGGCGTGAATTTCTGGATCTGTTGCAAGCAGCGAGTTTGTGGCTTTAATATAGTATTGTTTGCCGGTTTGAGAAGTAAAAGAATAGGATTGCTTCCGATCTAAATCAGAAAACATTGCATTTTCTCTTACTTTTTCAACCAACAATTTTAAATCTTCAGCAGTTGAATAATTTTGTTCACTATCAAATCCAATAGTATTTTCATAGTGAGTCGATTCCATACCTAAACTTTTTGCAGTTTGGTTCATTATTTCAACAGCAGTTTGCTGTTTGATAGATGTTAAATAGGCTCCTAGTGCTTTTGCAGCATCATTTGCAGAACCAACTAAAGTGGCGTCAACTAAATCTTTAATCAATACTCTATCGCCGGAAGCTAATCCTAAGATTGGCCTAATATCTGTTAGGTGTGATGATGCAATCGCCCATTCATCTGTCAGGGACCCCTGTGTGACAACTACGTAAGCTGTCATTAGTTTAGTTAAACTTGCAATGGCTACTGGGGTATGTGGATTTTTTGAAACAATTGTTTTCTTAGAATTTTCGTCGTAAATTAAGTAGCTATCTGCGATCACTCCTTCACCTATCTTTGAGTCTGATTCTATTTTTATGTAAGTATTTTCTGTAGGGTTTTTTAACTCTGAAGAATTAGAGATCAGATCCATGCTTGGGGCTTGTGTGGGTTGGGTAAACAAGAACAATACTCCCAAAAGCATGAAAATTACCACAAGAAGAAGGCTAGAGAATTTGGAAATTCGTTTAATCATATATAGTAGTATAATCTAATTTTCGTTGACAAGCCACTTCAAAATGGCTATGATTATTGAGCATTATTAAATAAACAATATGAATGAAGTAACAATTACCGCAGATAATTTTGAGGAAGAAGTGCTTAAATCTAATATCCCAGTTTTAGTTGATTTTTGGGCTCCATGGTGTGGACCTTGTAAAATTGTTGGCCCTATCTTAACAGAACTTGCAGAAGCTTACTTAGGGAAAGTAAAGATCGCGAAATTAAATGTAGACGAAAATCCTGAGCTTACTACAAAATACAATGTAATGAGCATTCCTACAATGAAATTTTTCAAAGCTGGAGAAATAGTTGGAGAATTAGTTGGAGCAGCTCCTAAGAATACCATTGAAGCAGAACTTGAAAAGCTAATTTCTTAAATTAAATTACAGTAAAAAAACACCGAAGTCGGTGTTTTTTTAAATGTAGAACTTACAGCTGATGAGTTTCGCCGGGATTAATGGTTTTCACTTTTTCCTCTACTTTTGTAACAATTGCTTCGGAAACCTGTTCAGCTATTTTTGTATGTTTCTCTGTTTCTAAATCAGCAGCTTTATTCCAAATATCTTGAGTGTTATTCTTTTTAGGTGCTGGTTTTTGGTTTACTTTTTTAAAATTTGGGTTTTTTGCTGGAACTGCTGTTTGCGCATTGGCTTGTTTTTGCATGCGATCCTTAAAATCTGATGAAATCAAAATTTTAGGTTGAGCGGCTTTTTCTTGAGTGATTAGCGGTTTGATCTGAGGTTTTTCCTCTGCCGGCTTAAGTACTTCAGGTTCAGCAGTATCATGGAATTCAGCTCCCATCCATCTATTAATTTTGTCTTCAACATCTTCCATCGGATTAGCGTATCTTTCCCTAGAAACTTTAATCACCTTTTCTGCGTTTCCTGTATACCAACTTTCATCAACTTGAAGGGCTTGCGCTGTAAATGGATCAGAAGCAACACCGTTGATCATTAATTTCAAAATAATGTTGTACTTCGGAATGTTTACAATATCGGTAGGGGTAAAAGATGGCTCAAATTCTGTTTCTAAGTATTCAGCATCAGCGGCTCCAACTCTAAACACAATCATAGTGCCAACGTTTCCAAAAACAGCATCTCGCATCTTAGTATTACCCTCTGGGACTAATTGCCCAATATACTGATGACCCATTATTAAATTCAAGCGGTACTTACGGGCTTCACTTAGAATGGTTGCAAAAGAGTCTGTGACGAAATTTTGGAACTCATCTACATACAAATAAAAATCTTTTCGTTCTTCTTCAGGGATATCAACCCGTGAGAGCGCAGCTAGCTGAAGCTTGGTAATAATCATCGCTCCCAACAAAGATGAATTATCTTCACCAACTTTTCCTTTGGACAAATCTAATAAAAGAATCTTTTGA
>CAZXPB010000023.1:0-12172 GCA_964642585.1 uncultured Candidatus Saccharibacteria bacterium | reverse complement strand
AGATTTTGTTTAATGAATTAAATCATTTATACACTCAACTTCGTGATGGGCACTTGGTGATTAATAGAAGTGAGATTATCGCGAGTGTTCCTCCGCAACTTCAGACTTTCATTGAACGGTTTAGCCGCGATATTAATGGCCTGATTAGTAACTTTACTTCTAATGCTTTTGCTTCTTTTTCTAGCATTGCTTCTAATGTCTTTAGTTTTTTCCTTGGTTTCTTTATGTTGTTCTTTGCAGTGTTCTATTTGCTTCGTGACGGAGAGAAAATCACTGCTGTATTGATGGATCTGTCACCAATGGCAGCAAAGCAAGAACAAATCCTTATGCAGCGGATCATCACTGCCGTGAACGGTATTGTGAAAGGACAATTTTTAGTTGCCATCATTCAAGGGTTAATTGCTACACTTGGTCTGTTTATCTTTGGAGTACCAGAACCATTTTTATGGGGCGCGTTAACAGTTATTGCGGCGCTCGTTCCAAACATTGGTACCGCACTCATCATGGTGCCTGCGATTCTATATTTGTTTATTACTGGAAATTCTCCACAAGCTATTGGGTTGGCAATTTGGTCTGTAGTGGTAGTTGGATTAATAGACAACTTCCTTGGCCCTCGCTTAGTTGGGAGTCAATTAAAACTTCATCCTTTACTAGTACTGTTAGCTGTTATTGGGGGGATTCAACTCTTCGGCTTCCTTGGTTTTCTGATTGGCCCAATTTTAATGGCTATTTTTGTGCAAATGATAGACATGTACCGCACTGATTTCAAAGAATACACTTCAAATTAATGACAAGTTCAATTCGCTCCGCAAAAAACTTTTCTCTCATTGGGTTACTTTTTGCTTCGTTAGTTTTGGTAGCGCCACTATATGTGTGGCGTTTTTCTGTTAATGCCTTCGGAGTAAGTCTGCCTACTAACTTTCTAATGCTTTATACTTTTGGTATAATTGCGAGTTTATTGGTAATAGTAATTTTTCAACGAGATTGGCAATCAGTCTGGCAAAGCGTGAAAAGTTTAAACAAATATTTCCTAATTGGAATAGGGCTATTTAGTTTAGCTTCCGTTATTTCCTTGTTTTACCTTGGAGTCACAGCTGAAAAGTTGTCTCAATGGGTTGTATTGTATTTACAGCCAATCACCATATTTTTTCTTTACAACTATTTTTCAAGAAGCAGCGTTGAATTAAAACTAACAATGCATGAGTATGTAAAACTTTCTGCATATTTAGTAATTGCGATTGCAGGAGTTTTGGCTTTAGTACAATATTTTACTTTGTTTACACTGCCTGCACAGTGGCAGGGAAATAGCTTAGAGCCAAAACGCGCGATTGCATTTTTTGCGCATGCTAATGCCTATGGATTGTTTGTAACACCACTACTAGCTTGGTTAATTCCAGATTTAGTAAAAAAACTTCAAGCGCGAAAATATTTCTATGGTCTACTTTGGGCAATGGGCGGGCTCGGCGTGTTGTTGTCGCTGTCCCGTGGGGCGTGGATTGGACTGCTCGCTGCGTTTGGACTTTTTGTTTTACTGAATGCGTCTAAGAAATTAATTTTTGGTTTTATTATCGCTATGGTTCTGCTGGCGGGTGTAGTGGCTGCTATTCCAAATTTGAGATACAGAGTGTTGCTGCCGTTTTACGGAGAGAAATCCGCAGTGGCTAGATTAAGTTTATGGAACACAGGTTTTGAAATGATCAAAGATTCACCAGTCCTTGGTAAGGGTGTTAATGGCTTCAAAGATAACTGGGAGGCGTACAATAAAGACGCTGGGCTAGAGCACTATAATTTTGCGCACAACATATTTATAAATTTTTGGATAGACAGCGGTCTACTTGGTTTACTGAGCATGTTAATAATCGTCGCGTATGGAATATTGAGAGGATTGAGGGGTAAAAAGGCGATTGCTCTGAGCGTATTTTTTGTGGCAATTGTTCTCCATGGTTTAATTGATATTCCATATTTCAAAAATGATTTAGCTTTGATTTTTTGGCTTATTATTGCGGCTGAGGCCTAAAATAGGCTGAAATAGGTTTAAATAGGGCAGAGAAAGGGCAGAGATAGGGCACTATTGACAAAAACCTTAATTTGTGGTAAAATATACATGTTTTACAGTTAGATAGATAATATTTAACGTGAATTTCAGAAAATCAGGCAGGAGAAAATTGAGAATGAAAAGTTTTAGAATTGGCATGAGTTTTGTGCTTTCAGTGTTTTTGGGAGTACTCGTTTTTGGGCAATCAGCAACCGGTCAATCGCAGTCAACCACAAGGCCGCAGATCAGTGCCGCCGAGGATATCTCGCGAGTGAATGGGGTGCAAGCTCCTCCACAAGCGGATCAGTTTCGGCAGACGGCGGCGAGGTTAAGCAGTGCGCAGAATAGCGCTACTGCAAAGTCTTCGCCGGCAAAACCGTTTGGGCCTTTAACCAGTTTTTCGGAAGTTTCGGAAAGCGATCAGAACGGTTCCAAAGTTCCTCCAGGAACGACTCGAGTGTTTACAGTGCATCAGGACAGAGAATTTCTGACCAAAGGTCAGGAAGTCTCGTTTACGCTTGAAGCGCTGGCAACGGTACCGGGACCGATTTCTGTGATTGGTACTAACTACGAACCGGGGTTCTCTGGTCAGTACGACCAGGATGGCGCTATTAGGTACTTCTATCCGGAATTGCTCAATAGTAGCAATTGGCTGGAGAACGGAGTCACCGAAGGGCAACTCTTCAAGGGCGTCATTACGAAAAAGATGGTTA
Source organism: uncultured Candidatus Saccharibacteria bacterium (assembly GCA_964642585.1). Lineage (GTDB taxonomy): Bacteria > Patescibacteriota > Doudnabacteria > UBA920 > UBA920 > UBA920. Next base: position 9,424 of record CAZXPB010000023.1, on the reverse strand, counting down.
GCCCTGATCGTGACGGGCAGCACATCATTTCTTTCATGTTTATTGACGGGAATGGAAGATTGCTTCAGCAGACGTTCAATTATTTTTATTTGAACTATGCTGGACCGGGTGGATTGTACACCTGGCGGACCGACGAGGTCATCCAGAGTACATTTGGAGATTTCCCAATCTTGATCTTGAAAGGGAAGTATCCAATCAACCAAATAGTCTGGATTACCCTTGGTAAACCTGATTACGGGATCCCTAAAACGCGGTACGCCGCGGTAAGCAGTGATGGTACAACGATTCTGTTGTTCAGGCCCAGCTTGTCTTACAGGGCGACGGAATTCGATATCACCATACTAGATATGGAGAGTCGAGTTTCCCAAACCAAAATAGCCGCAGGCACTTTGCCAGCGGCGCCAAACAACTAACAATTTTGTTGTTCTCTGATTGAGAACAACAAAGAAGCTATTGAGAAGGGTTAAGAAATTAACCCTTCTTTTTTTATTGCTTAATCTTGGTTAGAGTGATCTTCTTCAAATTCTTTGTCAGCTTCTTTTCTTTGTTCTTTTATTAACTCTTGTTGTTTTTTGTAATGTTCAATTTCCAATTTCAGCTCTTCAGAGCGCTGTTCGCGTTTTTCTTCTTGAAATTTTCTTTGGAACTTTTCCAGCTTTTCTAAAGCTTCTTTGGCATCTTTGTCTGCGCTAATTTGGATCTGTCGTACACGTTCCATCGGCTTATTTTTTTTGTCCTCTTTTGTGCGAACTGAACTAGTGTCGTTCTTATCGTCCTTGTCTTCATTGTTAGAATTCTCATCTTCTGGGACATTCTTAGTATCTACACTATTAGTTTCCATTTGTCTTGAACGCAGTTTTTCAGATTCCTCAATTCGTTTCTTCGAAAATTCAATTTCAAGTTCAGATCGGCTTTCACTTGTCGGAGCAACGTATAATCGAACATCTTCCATTTTTCGCTTTACAGGGTAGAGAATGTCTCCTGGAATTGAATCAGCTGAAACAATTGTAGTCCCACCAACTAATAAGATTAGAGCAAGGGGAATAACTACATAACTTTTAGTGAAAAGATTTTTTAAATTTTCTAACCACGAAACTGACTCAACTATTTGAGGTTCATTTTTAAGATTAGCAAAAATTGCTGTTTTAACTTTCGCTTTGGTGTCTGCTGAAAGAGAAACAGATTTTACCTGTGCATTGTCTTTATAGAATTTTTTAAGTTGCTCGTTCATTTCTTTTAAAAATTTGTTCTAATTGTTTTACGGCTCGATGTTGCCATACTCTCACTGTCACGCTATTTTTTTGTAAGACCTTTGCTGTTTCTATAATACTTAACTCTTGGAAAAATCGCAGTTCAATTATTTGTTTGTAATGTTGGGGAAGTTTATCTAGTGCGTTACCTATGGCTTCCTTGTTGAAACCTAGCTCGGTTTCTTTTGTGGTACTTTCTTTTCCTACTAACTCAGCTGCTTCTTCTATTGCTACAGTTTGGGGACTAGCGTACCTTTTGCGGTAGTAGTCATTGATTGTATTTGAGGTGATCCGGTACATCCAGGCTGAGAAATTTAAATCTTTAGGGTCCAAATTTTTACAACCTTTCCATGCTTTCAAAAATACTTCTTGGAGAATATCTTCTGCTTCTTCAAGACCAGAAGTTTTTATTCTGATGAATGCATAAAGGCGATCGGCGAATTCATCATAAAGCTCAGCAAACGCCGCTTCGTCACCAATTTGCACTCTCCTTACTAATTCTTGAACTTGCTCTGTATCCATAGAGTAATTCTAACTGGTCTATCGATAATAACCCAATAATGTTTCATCAAATTTATTTAATATCTAAATTTTGGCTTATTTAAGCAAAATGTTTTTTTGATAACAATATGTAACATTTAACCTATATGAACGATATATATGTTATAGAACAAAAATTAAAAGAAAGGTAAATATGTTTAAGAAAAATTTCGCTCTGGCAATGGCCGCTTTTATGGCTTTTTCTGCAGTAACTCCAGCATTAGCTTTAGCTAAGCATGGTTCAGATGATAATCAATTTGAGGATCGTAGACGCCAAGAATCAAGACAGGTAAAAGATGTTGAAAAACGTTTTGGTGTTGAAATTGATGATGACCATGGAAAATCCGATCGTAATAAAGAAAGTTTAGCCCCTAAAGGAATTGCCAAAGGTAAGATTTTAACAAAAACAGATATTGGTTTTACAGTTAAAAGCAAACGTGATGTCATATTTACAGTTGATACAACTGGCGCTGTGATTACTCGAATTCCAAACACTGTAATTTCATTAGCTGACCTAGCAGTAGGTGACTTTGTTTCAGTACAAGGTACTAAGACTGACACTACAATTGCTGCAACAAAAGTTTTCGTAATCCCATTAGGGATTCACAAAGCCGAAGTAAAAGGGACTGTCACTGCAGTAAGTGGTAACACAATTACTTTGTTAACAAAAAAAGGTTTTACAGCAACTGTAAACACTGATGCAAACACAAAGTTCTCAGGTGAACACAATACTCCAATGGCACTTACAGATGTAATTGTTGGTTCAAAACTAAAAGTTGAAGGCATTTGGGATACTGTTGTAAACACTATCAATGCGTTCAAAGTAAAACTCAAATAATTTTGAAATAAATTCGCGTGAATCAAAACCGCCCATTTGGGCGGTTTTGATTTTCGTGTTTCTAATGGGAACCTTCAACAAAGAACTGGCAGTTTGCAGGGTTCAATTATGTTATTTTAAGATTAGGTACTGGATAAATCAATTCTAGTTAAAGCACCATATAGTCCAACTTCGTCACCAAGTTTGGTTATTTTTATTGGTATCTCATGCGAACTAAACTTGTCTAACTTGTTTAATTCACTTTCAATTTCTTGCGTCTGCCAATTACCCTTGAGAACAGCACCACCACTTAAAATGATTACATCACTTGGCCAATGAACCGTGGTATTATAAAGCCCAATGGAAAAGTATTTTTTAAAGTTCGGCATGTTTTTATATGCTTCTAGATGACCGAGTTGCTGGCAGCTCGCGCAAAGAGGACCATTCGGGTCAATTATTTGATGACCGATGTCAAAACTGTAACTGCCTTCGACTAATTGATTATTCACAATCCACGCGCCACCGATCCCAGTACCCACTGCAACATAGATTATATTTTTGTAATTTTTTCCCTCGCCAAACTCACTTTCTCCCAGCGCTCCCAGCGCACAATCATTTTCTAAAGTAACAGGGCATAGAAAAATCTGCTCCAGTTTTTTTGTAATTGATTTGCCAGACCAATCTGGCAGGTTAGCCGATTGCAGTATGGCGCTTTTCGTTCCATTTAATTTTCCAGCAATGCCCCCAGATATTGCTTTAATTGGCTGTCCTTCAGCAAGTTTGTTTGCTTCTGAGCTTAAGAGTGCCATAGCTTCATCAAAGTTTTGTGGAGTCGGGAATATCTTCACTTTTTTTAATGTTTTTCCATCAGTAGAACTTGCTAAGCGCAAGTTACTCGCGCCGATATCAAAAACTATATACATATTTTTATTCGTTAAATAAATTTTTAGCTGTAGTGATCATAGAGTCGTCACCATGGACTTTAGACATCCAATACCACCATTCTACTCCCCAAAGATAATTTTCCGCTAGTCCCACTTTTGTTGCGTACTCTATGTTACTTTGAAAGATTTCAGGATTCATATGTTTGAGCTGATCTTTCGGGGGAGTGGCATTTGGATTTGAAATAATCAGCCAAGGCTCGGCTTGTAGTTCCATTCCTATAACTTCTTTTGTACCTGTTAAAAGTTTAACTAACCCAGCTTTAATATTGTAAGTCCACCATGGCAAATTGTAAGATAAATATTTTCCTTTTTTATCATGATATACTTCGCGGTACATAGTCGTGCCTAAAATTTTTGCCCCACTGTGAGCGACAGTTACCCAAATTCCTTTTTCTCCGCTGTCTGTTGCGATGCTAGGCCTGTTATCGAGTTTGGCAACTAAAGCAATTTCTTTTTCGTACAGTTCTTTGCTGGTAACAGGACACCTTGGGCCATATTGGAAATATGGTTCATTTTCAATTTGCCACGCTACAACTGATTGATTATTTTTGAAGTGAGTGACCGATTTTTCAATCATATTTAACACAGCGAGATCTTGGCTAACTTCGTCTGGCAGGTGATTATACCAATCTGGTTGATGACACTCTGGCCACCTTGGTTGCTTTTTCCCTAACACTAACACTACTTCAGTGCCCATTTTACTGGCTTTGCCTAATAGGTTGTCATAGAGGGTAAAATTAAATTGACCTTGTTGTGGTTCTATCTCTGACCAGTAAACAGGGATGCGCACTTTTTTGGGGTGTAGGTCGTTTAAAATTTCCGTAAATAGTTCTTCGGAATTAAAACCTAATTCCTCAGCACGGATGGTAGAAAAGGTAACACCCCATTTTAGGTTTTCTTGCGGTCTTCCAATCCAAAACAAAATTAGAGCAACAAGAATCAGTATTCCAAAACATATGGAAATGATTTTTAAAAACTTTTTTGTTTTAGGTTCCAATTGCATATTAAAGTGTTAAAAATACTAAACCAGTAGTAATCAAGATGATTGCTAAAATCTTTTGAGCTAAAATTTGTCTTGTGACTTTTTCTTTCAATATTTGTGGAAAGTATTTAGAAAGTATAATAGTGCCAATTAGTACAAGTGCGTACTGTGTGCCTTGCATTGCATTCACAATGGTGACACTCCCTAGAGAAATGGCGTAGTTTTGTAAAAATCCACTTAGGCTTCCACTCACACGAGCACCGAGATACAAAAACTTATTTGCTTTTGTGGTATCTTTGGGGACATTGCGAATTCCATGGCGAACAGAAGGGGAGAGTAAGAAAGACATCGCAACAACAAAGAAACCAAGTCTAGTCCAAATTAAACCAGAGATAAAATTAGAGTGATCAAAAGTATATTTTGTTAGCACGAAAGACAGAGCAAATAGCACGGCAGCAATTACGGCATTTGTAAATGCTTTGGCGTGCCATCCGCTTTGATCATGTCTTAGAGAAATTATGACAGCACCAACAACTAGAAAAATAAATGCGATGAGTTGGGTTTCCAGTAATCTCTCGCCCAAAATAATGTAGGCAAAAAACAAAGTGAACACTGGCACTAGTCCTCCTTCAATTGGTAAAATTCGCGACACGCTAGTTTGCTGTGTCGCTTTATATAGGAAATACAAAGCCCACACAAAGCTTGCTCCAGCGGCAATAGCGATTAGTAAATCTGTAATCGATAAGAATTCAAAAGTAATGTTAAGCCCGGGAATAAGGGCTAACAGTCCAAGAACAAAAGTAAATGGACCGGTGATCCCAATAAAGAAAGCATAGACCGCAGGAGAGCGCACAGCTTTACTCAGCAGGAATTTATCTATAATTCCATTAACTGCAAATAGAGAGTAAGCAATAATCGCGATGATGATATAAAAATTCATAGAGCTAATTTAGTTTTGGTTATTTTTAATTTCTTTGAATATTTCAGCGCTTGGCCGGACGGTTCTTTTAATGTCATGTTCAAAATCTATTTCAATAAGTCCAAACTTTGGATCAAACCCATCTTGCCATTCGTATGTGTCAGTTAGAGACCAGTAAAAATAACCACGTACATCTGCTCCTTGAGAGTTAGCCTTACTGATCCAATACAAATGTTGGTAAATGAAATCTTTACGCATGTCGTCATGCGCATTAGCAATGCCATTTTCTGTGATGTAAATAGGTTTCCCGTATTTATGAGTTAGATCCATTATGAGGTGATAAATTCCTTCCGGAAAAGTTTGCCATCCCATATCTGACTTAGGAACATTTTTATTTCGCTCCACAATACCGCTCCAAGTTACAGTAATAGAGCGATAGTAATAATAGTTCAACCCAATGAAATCTAGGTGATCCTTAATTTTGTTTAAAAACCAATAGTTACGAAAAGCTTTTGACAGTTGGACTGCAGTTTGGTCAAGCCAACTATTCGGCCTAAACGCTTCAAAGTGAATATTATTTTTTGCAATACTAATTTGCGCATGCGGCAGGATAGATTTAATAGCCAAGTAGGCTTGAGTGTGTGCTTTAGCTAAGTTGCTAAATACAGTGAGAGCTCTAATTGGGTTTTTAGTAAATGGCGGCCATTTGCCCCATTGGCAAGTCATTGAAGTGTAGATCTCAGGTTCATTGATTGTATTCCACAAATCAATTTCAGAGCCAAGTTGTTCTGCGATGTAACGCGCGTATCTGGTGAAAGCGGGGATAACATCACAATTTCCAAATCCTCCTTTTTGGTAAAGCCAAAGTGGAAGAGTAAAGTGGTGAAGAGTCACAAGGCGAGTGAGTCCTTGGCGCTTCATGTCTTGAAGAACTTTCCTGTAGTGCTCAATTGCTTCTGTGTCCCAATGGCCGCTTTGTGGTTCAATTCGACTCCACTCAATGGAGATGCGCATGGCATTTAAGCCAATTTTGTTAGCTAAGCCAAAATCTTCCGCATAGCGGTTGTAGTGGTCAGTGGCAGCTTTGGATACAGGTAATTTGCCAGCCTGTTCTTCAAACCACCAGTCATTCTTGGTGTTATTACCTTCAACTTGATGAGAACTTGAAGCTGCCCCATACAGGAATGATGCTGGCAGCTCTAAAGGCTTTTTTGTATGTTCCGAGTTCATTTGTACCTTAATTGTACCATTAAGATCAACTATATGTCTTTTTGTGTCTGTTTTTAAAAATGACTCTAAACTAAATTTACAAATAGTAAAATAATTACTGCGAGTAATAACCAACCCAGGGTATAGATAAATAATTTTATGGCTTCATTTTTTTCATTGGCTAGATACATTAACACTGGCTTTCCTAAGACTAAGCTGGATGTAATTCCAGCAGAAAGGACAAAAAGGGTGAGGAATAGTACCGGCGCAAAAAAATTGTCGGGTTTATTGCCAGCAAATTTTTGTAAGCTGGAAAGACCCAATGCTAGCAAAGTAATATATGCTACAGTTCCTAGAGCTTGTATAAAGCTCCTCAGAATTAATTTCTTGTTCATAGGGTTATCATAACAAAAAACCGCCCGCAAGGCGATTTTTGCTGGGGTGGCATAGTGGAAGATGTGGCAACTGCGGTAAAGAAAAATGAGGGAAATATTCAGTATGTTGGCTTAACTTAAAAATAAAACGTCGTGAGCGTCGTGATCGTCGTAAGGGGAGTTACCTCCACAGTTGGGGGTGGCTAATATTACCAAATATTACAATGGGGGATGTTAAGTTTATAACAGATTACAGACTTTGTAGATCTAACGTTTAGTTCTAAATGGTCTATAAGATTTCTTGGTGTATTTTTTTTCATTTTTTAATATGTATTTGCATCTAGGATAGTCGGAACATCCCAAGAACTTTCCATAGCGACTTTGTCTAACCACTAAATGTTTAGAGCATAGTGGACATGTTTGATCTGAGTAATTACCGACACCGTCAGTTGGATCTAACTCTAAATTCTTAATTAGTTCTTTAATAGTATCCTCACCTGCGAATCTTCTCATCTGTTCACCTGAATCACGATGACTGAGAATATTCAAACTTCCTTCCCAAGCAATTCTGTTGTCTATAATTGCAACCTTTTGATGCATGCTTGCACGTTCTATTACTCGGACCCCGATATTATTAAGATGATCTATAACAGTTTCGGATTGATTAACCATTTCTCCTGTTTGTTGATTTTTTGGCCGTGTAAAAATAGTTATCTTGACGCCTTTAGCTATAAGTAATCTTAAGCGATCCATAAATTGACTACTTCGCCTAACTGATAAGAAGGGGCTCATTATAATCAAATTCTCTTTTACACTATTAAAATCCTGATTGAACTGACCCCAAAAATTCTTTTCTGTGAATAAGCTACCATCATTCTTTCTATGGATAGTCAATTTAGGTGTTTGGGAATAAGTATCAAAATCTGTAACCAAATAACTGTCTACAAACTCCTCAGAATAATGAGTTTCGCCATGTGATTCTAAATATTTTAATAACCTTACTAGGCTTGAGTTTTGATTTAAACCAGAGTATAGATGCTCCGTATGGGCTCTTAAGTAAAATTTAGCTTTAGAACGGGTTATTGCTACGTTCAATAGCAAATCAGCAGTCGAACCGCTTTTAGTACTGTCCAACATTGGGGCAATGTAGGCTCCAGAAGCTTCTACTGTGTCAAATATAATAATTTCCTCTTCACCACCTTGGAATCTGTGGATGGTGCTAATATGTGTCTGGCCGCTAATATTCCAATCCTTAGCTATTTTATTTATTAATTTAGCCTGAGCAGCGTATGGAGTAGCGATTCCGATCGTTCCTTCAAAGCCATTCTCTAAGATTTTTTTTGCTAAAGTAATGGTAAGAATTGCATTATATAGATTAAATCTACTACCGGCTGTTAGTCGACTACACCAAGGATTCATATTGTCAGTCTTTACCAATACCAGCGGCAATGAACTTATAGCATCATTGCATTCTTGGGCTTTAGTACCATGTTTTAATCTACCACCATAAAAGAAATTCTTGGGAATTTCAGCGATTTCGGGATGCATCCGGTACTGAGTATCAAGCAAGGTAACTAGTGAGTTTTGATCAGCATCTGTAGGAGTGAAGATGGATAATACTTCGAAAATACTTCTCGATAGCCACTTCTTTGACATTTCTCCACTAGAAATACTAATTGGCGGGAGCTGAAGAAAATCCCCAACTATCGTTACAGAAGATGAGCATTTGCTAGCGGCCCAATAAACGTAGGGGAGCGGAGCCATACTAGCTTCATCAACTATAAGGACATCGAACTGTAGTTCGTCAAATTTTTTATCTACGAAAGTTTTTGTCAGAGTTGTTGCAACTAATCGTGCTCGGCTTAATATACTTTGTTGTAACTCATCCAATTGTTTATCAATTTCCGCAAGCCGTGTTTGAATTTTGCTTAATTGCACGCTTAGGTTCTTGTTTTTATCCTCCAGCTCTTGATATGTTGCAATATTTAATTTTTCAAATATAGCCTTGCCTTCTCTATCGATACGCATCAATTCTTTTTCTTCATCTGGATGTTTATTCTGAAATTCTCTTAGTAATGCAAAAGTTTCAGTAAATTGCCTTTGACTAGAATCAATAGCAATAGAAGTCTGATCTATGATCTTTTGAATCTTTACTGGGTTAAGGCCTTTAAAAACACGTTTGAATGTCCCTGCAGTTTTGGCTTCTTGCATCTGAATTTGATTTTGATTTTGCTTAGCTTTCAAAGATGCCAACTGCTCCGAAATGTATTTGTTTTGATTGGTATATTCCTTAATGGCATTGGCAGTATGATTATGGTTTTCGCTGAGGGTCTTGTAGTTAGATATAAGCTTTTGAGCTTCAGCAATTTCATTTAACTGTTGATCAATA
>CAZXPB010000022.1:0-13395 GCA_964642585.1 uncultured Candidatus Saccharibacteria bacterium | reverse complement strand
GGCTTCTCAGCCTCAGTAGGAACCACTTTCAATGAAGTAGAAGCCGGCTCTATACCAACTTCTTTTTGTACGCTCTTTGCAAGTAAAGCATCACGACCAACATATGGCCGAATTGGTTTACCAGCGTCAATTGCACCCTGGTATTTTTCTTGCGAAACTACTTCAGGAGCAAATTCTATTTCAGCTCCATCTGTAAATTCGTCAAAATTGCCAGTTAAAATATCATTTCGATGTATGTACACCTGCGAATTTTCCAATGAAGGAATATTCGCCAATATCAAATAAATGAATTCTGCATCGGGCGGTTCGCCTTCTGCCAGATTTCTCGTTAAGTTAGAAAAGAGAATAATCCCTTTCCGTCTTGGCAATCTTTCCATTTTACACCTCTTTTATTTGTATTTTCTAAATTGTCAAAGATCAGACAAAACTTTTTTGTTTTGTCAGAAACAAGGATTTTTACAAAATAAACCCACAATTCTCACAAAACAATGATACCAATTTAACATGTATTATACCAAAATAATGTGTATTTGTCAATAGCAGCCTCGCAACCACTGACGGGAAAAAACCGCTCATTCAAGCGGTTTTTTTGTTCAATATCAAATATGGTATTTTAGTGTATCAACACATCCCTTTAGTAGCCTACAACGTCTTTTCTGTCCCAGGCTGCCCAGCAGCCATCATATCTGCGATGTTACTAGCCTCCAGAATATCTGCTTCGACTTCACTGCGAGCTCTTCCGTATTTTAACCTGGAAAGTTGACGAACAGCGGCGGCAACTTTTAATTGCTCTTCAGACCCTTTTGGTAGTGGGTATGTCGCCATATTAAACGGCTTGCTTGCAGTCCCGTTTATCATCAATTTTACAAAGGCATTAAATCTATCTACATTCAACAAATCAAATTCGTTAAACACTGGCGCGTATTCCTTCGCCATCACTTCTGCATCTTCCACACCAATTCGAAATGTCACCATTGAGCCCGCATTACCAAACACCGCATCACGCAACTCATTACTTGCCGCTCCTTGAGCACCTGCAGATTGAGACAGCTGTCCCAAAAATTGATGACCGATTATTAAATTCAATCGGTATTTACGCGCTTCACTTAAGATACTTGAAAACGCATCGGTGATGAAGTTCTGAAACTCATCTACATACAAATAGAAATCTTTTCGTTCACTTTCTGGAATGTCTGCGCGTGACATCGCCGCCATCTGAATTTTACTAACCAAGATTAAACCAATTAACTTTGCATTCATCTCCCCTGTCTTCCCCTTAGCTAAGTTCACTAACAGGATCTTGCCATCATCCATAATCTCGCGGAAATTAAACGAGCTCTTGGATTGCCCCACAATATTTCGCATCATGGAATTTTCTACAAAGCGACCGACTTTAGAAATCAAGTAGCCAAGCATTTCCGATTTATGGAAGTCAGAAGTTTTTGCCATTTCTTTTTCCCAGAACGCCCGTACGACTGGATCTTTCAACTTTCCTACTTTGTATTTTTGAAATTCAGTGTCTGTAAAAATACGCGGGATGTCTACAATCGTACCAGGATGTTCTTCATCGGCCATTAAAGTTAACATGGCGTTACGCATGTTGTGCTCAAACATCGGACCGAGCATAGCTGGATCTGTAACCAATTTGTAAAAAATTGAAATCATTTCTTGAACAGCAAAATCTTTTTGCTCTTCGCTATCCACTTCAAGCATGTTTAGTCCAATCGGCCTGTCTGTGTCGAACGGTTCAAACAAAATGACATCTTCAGCCCGCTCTTTTGGAATATGCGGCAAAATATCCTCAATGAAATCACCGTGAGGATCAATAATACAAACACCTTCACCGTTCTTAATATCTTGAACGGACATGTATTTCATGATTTCAGTTTTACCTACACCAGTGCGCCCTAAGATGTACATATGGCGACGCCTATCATCCCTACTAGCCAGAATTGGAGTCTCCTGACCACGGTAGATATTGCGGCCCATTAACACGCCTTCATTAGGAATATTGATCGGTGGTGGTGCTTTTTTACTTTGGAGCCACTTAATGTTAGGAGTTTCCAAAAATGGAGTTGGTAAATGCCACAAACTGGCCAGTTCTTCAGTATTCAAAATCGCTTTACGACCATATCTGCGGTAAATGCGAAACATGTAATCTTTCAGGATCTTCTCAGTCTTACGCTTCTTTACTTTAAAGCCATTAAACGGTGGCATGTTGTACTGTAAAAAAGATGATGCCAAACTGTTTAAATTCACTGCGCCAGCCCCTGGAGTTGTTGAAGATGTAACAATACGGATGTTTGTTTTGAAACCAGGACGACTGGCCTTTTCTTCAAACCGCTTCACCATTTCTTGCTGCATCGGTGTCAGCTGAATGGCACTGTGCATCCCACTTAAGTCTTCATGATGACCAGTTGTACTTGGCGCCACTTTCCCAAAAGTACTATCGCGCAGCGTACCCAAAGTTTCACCGGCGATTCTTGCTCCAGTACCACGCACAACGCTGTCAGGATTTTTTCCTTGCTGAATTTCCAAAGCCATGTGGCGCGGCTTATGTTGCCAGTTATGACCAGCGGGATAAATGATAAACTGAATTGCCGCACCTTCATTTTCGCCCAGTTTTGACATTGCATTGGTCAAAGAATTTAGTGGATCAGTTTCCATGTTCTTGTAAGTACGGATTGGGAACATGTACTTTTTCATCGGCTTCAATTCCATGGCAGCTACTTGCCCACCTTTTTGAAATGGATTGTAACCACGAATGACTTCCATGTACGCATGCGGATACTGAGCCTGTAATTGCTTTTCAATTAGTTCTTGTAGATGTTTCGGACAATTAATGTAAAAAGAAATTTTCTTGTCTGTGCAAGCAATTTCTAAACTAATATATTCTTTCGGTTGCCAAAACCAATTGTGACTGCTGATTTCCGACAAACCCGTAAAAAGTTGCTCTGCAACGGAGATCAGATTCTTTTTCTGTTCTTCATTGTTAATCTGAGTTTGCTGCTTTTCATCAGAGTTTTCTTTTGGCATCTGAACTTCTAAAAACACCCAGTTCTTTGTGCGTGGTAAAATAATTTTTGAGTAATACCAATGTCTATGAATGTAATAGCTAGCAACCGCCAAAAAAGCCACAACCAGTGCGGCCAATACTATAATCGTAATCGTTACTACATTTCCATCAATGCCCATTTTGTATTTGTTTTGAGTTTGTTTCCAGTTGGCCTTACTTTTGTGATAGATCTAACATGTCTTCGTACTCATCATGGATTTCTGCAGGATTCACTCCATGGTTCAACAATCCTTCAAGAACCTTTACTTCTGGGGTTTGCTCTAAGCTCTCTAAGGGCTCAGACTGAAGCTCTGGGGCAGGTACAGTGTGCACTGCTTCGCCAACCTCTGAGTGACTGATAAGTTCAGCTTTCTCTTCTTGGTTCTCTGGCAAACTTGCAGGTTCCCCTTCTTGTTGTGTTATCTCTACAACTTGTTCAGCATTTTTCAATACATCTGGATTAGAAAAATCTGGAGTTTCTGGGATTCCCGTAGGTCTTATTTCGTTATTTAAATCTGCCATATTATTAAAAAATTATTTACTCTGCACGATTTCTTGGTATTATTATACCATATTTCTATATAACTAAAAAACTACTAACTCTGAACGGTTCCGAGCCAAGACTTAGACAGTCGCAGGCGAGGCTTCAGTGAAGAGAAAGTAGTTTTTTTGGTTTTTTAAAATATGTGGTTTAGTAACCCTGATAATCATGCATAGTAAGCTGAGCTTCAACTTGCTTGATAGTCTCAATAACCACAGAAACAACAATCAACAGTCCAGTACCACCCAAAGTTAAGGCTTGAGTACCAGTCCAAGTTTGCACTACGAACGGCAAGACAGCGATTAACCCTAAGAACAAAGATCCTGGTAAAGTAATACGGTTTAACACTTTGTATAGATAGTTGGCTGTTTGAGCACCAGGACGTAGTCCAGGAACGAAACCACCGCTGCGCTGCATGTTTTCAGCAACATCATCAGGATTAGTAACAATGTTTGTATAAAAGAAAGTAAATGCTACTACCAGTACGAAGTATGTTAACCCGTACCATAACCCTTGATTGTTTGTGAAATCAATTGCTTTTTGTGCCCACTGAGCAATCATGTCACTCTTTGCATTTAAGAAGAATTGAGCGATAATCGCTGGGAACATCATTAGAGAAAGAGCGAAAATAATTGGGATAACACCAGCTTGGTTTAAACGCAACGGCAAGAATGAATCTACTCCCCCAACTTGCTTATCGCCACGCATCCGTTTGGCATAAGACACTGGGACATTACGCTGCGCTTCCGTCATTAGTACCACTCCGGCGATTACCAACACAATGGCAGCTGCGAAAGCAATAATCATTGGCAGTTTGCTTGGATTGTAAAGTTCAATTAATGAACTTAGACTTCCTGGCAATCTAGCCACAATACCTGCGAAAATAATTAAAGAAAGTCCATTACCAATTCCGTATTCCGAAATAATTTCACCAATCCACATGACTAACATTGTTCCTGCAACTACGGCAAGTAGAGTAACGAACCATTGGAACGGGCTAAAAATTCCAAGAATTTCAGCACCACCTTGGCTTTGAAGCAAACGAATTGTTCCAAACCCTGAAAGTACAGCTAAAGGAATAGTTAGGAAACGAGTATATTGGTTGATCTTTGTGCGACCAGCTTCTCCACTTTCTTTCTGAAGTTCTTTCAACGAAGGAACAATCATAGTCAAAAGCTGCATAATAATAGATGCGGTAATGTAAGGTCCAACACCCAACATCGCAATTGAGAAGTTTGTTAAACCACCACCAGAAAAGATGTCTAATAGATTTAAAAATTGATTATCTTGGAAAAATGCTGCCAGCCTAGTCGCGTTGATTCCAGGAATTGGAATATGTACCAAAACACGAGTTGCGATAAGCAACAATAGTACTGCGATTATTTTCCAACGTAGGTCTTTTGTTTTCCAAATAAGTGAGAAAGTATTCATATGTTTTATTATACCAAAAATAGCAGAAAAGCGCTTATTTTAAAAGCGCCTTGGAGTGACTAGATAATACTGCCGCCTGCTTTTTCAATTGTTGCTTTAGCTGTTTCTGAAACAGGAACTTTGAAAGTCAATTTACGAGAGAGTTTACCTTGCAAAATCTTTACACGACCTATGCCAGTTTTGACTAGACCTTTAGCGCGTAGAGTTGCAATTGTGATTACATCACCATCATTAAATACAGAGAGTGAATCAAGCTTCACAGCGGTAGCTTTTTCAGCCAAGCTGCTAAAACCACGGCGCTTTGGTAATTGACGAATTAACGGTTGGCGTCCACCTTCAAATCGAGCTGGCATTTTTGAGTGACCAGTACGAGCGGTTTGCCCTTTAGTACCACGAGTTGAGTAAGTACCATGTCCACTACCAAGTCCACGACCGACAACTTTGCGGCGCTTTGTAGATTTTGGATGTTTTCGTAATTGATGTAATTTAATCATATAATTATTTGCGAGCGTTCATAATAGTCTCTTTGCTACGCATTGACTTAAATGCTTCAAAAGTAGCACGAACGTTGTTTACTTTATTGTTTGACCCAAGCATTTTACTGATAACATTCTTTACGCCAGCCATGTCTAAGACAGAGCGAACAGCGCCACCAGCGATTACACCAGTACCTGGACGAGCTGGAAGCATAATGATTTGGCTAGATTTGTACTTAAGCTTTACTTGATGAGGAATAGTATCGTTTACCAATGGCAATGTGATCATATTCTTCTTAGCTTGGTTTACAGCCTTGTTTACTGCTTCAGCAACATCAACACCTTTTTTCAAACCAATACCAACTTTACCTTTATGGTCACCAATGACAATTAAAGCGCGGAAACGCATACGTTTTCCACCAGCTACTACACGAGTAACGCGTTTAACTTCAACGACTTTTTGGTCGAATTCACGAACTGGTCGTTCGCCACGATTGTTTGGTTTTCTAGCTCTTTTATTATCCATCATATAATTAAAATTCCAATCCAGCTGCACGGGCAGCTTCAGCTAATGCTTTGACACGACCATGATAGCGATAACCACCACGATCAAAAACAACTGCTTTGATTCCCTTTGCCTTGGCTAAATCAGCAATTGCTGTACCTACTTTTGTAGAAAGGTCAGTCTTTGCAGCCTTATCTTTAATTTCAGCAGAAGTTGCTGCAGCTAAAGTTTTGCTAGTAGAATCATCGATTAGTTGAGCGTAAATATGAGATGCGGATCGGAATACGGCAAGACGAGGTCGTTCTGTAGTACCTTTAACAACGCTACGCACACGGTTGTGGCGAAGGACTCGTTTTGCTCTCTTTAGTTGTTCTTTATTAGTAGTCATATATGTATATTATTATTTACCAACAGCCTTAACAACTTTACCAGCCTTGCGGATGATAGTTTCATCACTGTACTTAATCCCTTTACCTTTGTAAGGTTCTGGTTTCTTTAACTCGCGGATATTAGCAGCCACTTGGCCAACTAATTGCTTATCAATTCCAGTTAAGGTAATGGTTGTTTGGTATTGCAAGATAGTAACTTTAGATGCATCTTTTTCAACTTTTACATCAATTCCAGCTGGGATTTCAAAATCAATTGCGTGAGAAAAACCTAAGTTAAGAACTAGAGTTGTACCACGAACTTCAGCTTTAAAACCTACACCAACAACATCAAGTTGTTTTGTGTATCCAGTAGTTACACCATCAACTAGGTTTTGAACCAATGAACGAGATAGACCCCATAGGGATTTTTCGCGCTTATCTTCATGCTTTGCAACATCTACAGTAATTTCGTTGTCAGTCATTTTCACAGAAACTTTTGGATGTACATCTAACTCTAAGGTACCTTTAGGACCTTTTACAGTTAGGTGATTACCATTAAGCTCAGCAGTGGTGCCGGACGGTAAGATGATAGGTTTTTTTCCAATACGTGACATATATTTATTCTTTCTTTAGAAGACTTACCAAATTTGGCAAACCACTTCCCCACCCACACGGTCTTTGCGAGCTTGCTTATCTGATAAAAGACCACGTGAAGTCGACACTACTGTCACGCCAAAACCACCATTAGTACGAGGGATTTTACCTACTGGCAAGTAAATTCGTTGTCCAGGTGTGGATACGCGCTTTACTCCAGTGATTACAGAGTTACCGGAATTATCGTATTTAAGGTTGATTTGCAAAGTTTTAACTCGGCCAGGAAGTTCATTTACGCCGCTAATGAAACCTTCGCTCAAAAGTACGTTAGCAAGGCTGTGCTTAAACTTAGAGTAAGGCATCACTAATTCACCCTTGCGAGCTGCAAGAGCATTACGGATGCGAGTTAACATGTCTGAAATTGGATCTGTGTACATATCTGTTATATTAAGTCTACCAAGAAGCCTTTACTACACCCGGAATCTCACCACGACTGGCAAGTTCACGGAAGCAAATGCGGCAAAGCGAAAAATCTCTCATGAAGCCAGCCTTACGACCACACTTCCAACAGCGACGAATTACTCGAGTTGAGTACTTCGGCTTCACCAAACTTCTATTTGCTTTTGCGATTAAAGATTTTTTAGCCATATTGATTAATTATTGGTAAACACTTACTTGACGAAAGGAAAATTCATTGCGGTCATCAGAGCTCTTGCGGGAGCATCTTCACCTGCGTTAGTCACAATTGAGACTTGCAGACCAAAGATGTGTTCGAGAGCATCATTAGAAATTTCTGGGAACACAATATGTTCTTTCAGACCTAAGTGATAGTTTCCACGACCATCGAAACCTTTTGCTCCTACACCGCGGAAATCTTTCACACGTGGCAGAGCGATACTAATCAGTTTATCTAGGAAATCATACATTCTTGCGCCGCGGATCGTTACTGCCATACCGACAACTTGTTGTTCACGAATTTTGAAACCAGCCACTGACTTGCGAGCTTTTGTTTCTACTGGAGCTTGTCCAGAGATTGCTGCTAAGTCACGCTTGATGCTTTCAACGAACTTGCCATCTTTTAGGTATTTTCCAATACCAACATTGATAACCACTTTTTGAATTCGTGGCACTTCCATGTTGTTCTTGTACCCAAACTGTTTCTTCAACTCTGGGACAATGGCTTTATTATATTGTTCTTGTAAACGGTTCATAATTGTTTATATACTGATAAGTTTTCTAGCCTAAACTGCTTTTCCGGATTTACGGGCAATTCTTTGCTTAGTTCCATTTTCTAAAAATTGGTATCCTATTCGGCTCGGGCTTCCAGAGTTACTATCTACCAACATTACTTTAGACACATTCAAAGCTGCAGAGAAAGTAATCTTTCCGCCAACTTGGCGACGAGTCTTACCTTTTTCAAACTTAGTGTGGACATTTACATTTTCAACCACCACTTTGCCTGCTTCAGGAAGCGCGCGCAAGACTGTACCAGTTTTACCCTTGTCTTTTCCAGACAAGATTTTAACTGTATCGCCTTTTTTAATTTTCATCTTTGATTGTGACATATATCTGATTAGTAAAATTAAATAACTTCTGGAGCCATAGAAACGATCTTGTTGTAACCTTTGTCGCGAATTTCACGAGCGATTGGTCCAAAAATACGAGTTCCTTTTGGTTCACCCTTTTCTTTGTCTACTAGTACTCCAGCATTTTCATCAAAACGAATGTATGAGCCATCCTTGCGACGGATCTCTTTCTTTGTTCTAACGATTAGTGCGTATACCTTATCACCTTTTTTAACCTGTCCACCAGGAGAAACCTGACGAACGCTACCTGCAACAATATCTCCTACTCCAGCAAAACGACGAGCGTTTTTTCCGTTCACACTGAAAACGTTAACGATCTTAGCGCCAGTGTTGTCTGCGATTTTAATTAAGGATCTTACTTGTAACATACAGGTTAAAAAAGTTGATTAGTAAATTAGTTAGTTTTGATAACAGCGAATTGCTTATCTTTTGAGATTGGACGAGTAGACTCAATTACGACTTTGTCCCCGATTTGGCAAGAATTGTCTGCATCGTGAGCTTTGTACTTTTGAGACTTGGTATAACTCTTGTGGTATTTAGGGTGACGCATTCGTACATCCACTTTAACCACAACGGTTTTGTCCATCTTATTTGAAACGACCACTCCGGTCATTTGCTGTTTTGTCGGCTTATTTTCCATAGGTTTAGGTTAATTAGTGAAATACTAGTTAGCGCGGAGATAAGTTAAGATGCGCGCAATATCTTTTCGAGTCTGAGAAAGTTCATGAATGTTCTTGGTTTGACCAAGTTTCACTTTTACTCGGAGGGTAACCACTTTTTCGCGAAGTGTGTTCAACTCTTTGTTTAAGTCCGCATCTGTTCGGTTTTGTAATTCTTTATACTTCATGGCTTATTCTTTAATCAGGAATTTAGTACGAACAGGCAGTTTGTGAGCCGCAAGACGCATCGCTTCGCGAGCTGCTGGTTCACTTACTCCATCCATTTCAAACATGATGCGACCTTTTTTAATAACTGCAACAAAGTGAGATACAGCACCTTTTCCACTACCCATTACAGATTCGTTACCGTGATCAGTCATTGGCTTGTCTGGGAACATACGGATCCAGATTTTACCACCGCGATTAATCGAACGAGTCATAGCGCGACGAGCTGACTCAATTTGGCGAGCAGTTACAAAAGACCCTTCAAGCGCCTTAAGCGCAAAAGATCCAAATGCAATTGTGTTACCAGAGGTAGCCTTGCCTTTGTTATGACCGCGATGGTGTTTGCGGTGTTTGACTTTCTTAGGGATTAACATAATTAGTTATTAGTGGTTGTATTAACTTCTTGCTTAGTTTCTTTCTTTTCAAAAATATCGCCTTTGTAAATCCACACTTTAATTCCGATAGTGCCATATGTAGTGTGCGCAGTTGCCTTTGCATAATCTATATCTGCACGGATTGTGTGAAGTGGAATTTTACCGGATGAAAGATGTTCACTACGAGCAATTTCAGCGCCATTTAAACGACCACCGATTGCTACCTTTACACCCTTAGCACCAGATTGCATAACAGATTCTAAAGCTTGCTTCATTAATCTACGGAAAGCAACACGCTTTTCTAGTTGTTCAGCAATTGATCCAGCAATTACAGCAGCGTGCATGTTAACATCGCGGATTTCTTCAATATTTACTTTAAGATCTTTCTTGATCTTTAGCTTGGCCTTGATTCGCTTCTTTAGTTCTTCAATTCCAGCACCACCCTTACCGATAATTAAACCAGGCTTAGTAGTTTTGATTGTTACTGTAATTGTTCCATCACCCATTCGTTCAATATCAACACGAGCCAAACCTGCTTTACGCATGTGAAGTTCAATGTATTCACGAATCTTAATGTCTTCGCGAAGTTGTTCTACATAGTTAGATTTTGAAAACCATTTTGATTTCCATGTATCAGTAACTTTGAGACGATATGAAGTTGGGTTGATCTTATTTCCCATAAAGAATTGATGTGTTCTGCTTTGTTCTGCAGAAATATTTACTAGGAAAGTAGCTGGATACTTTCTGCGCAAATATTTCTGCAGAACTCACTGAATAATTATTTATTTAAATTTTGAGGAGAAGTTTCTTGCTTAACAGAATCTGCTGTGTTTTCGTTATGAATTTCCTTTACTTCTGGTTCTACTACTGCTGGAGTTTCCACTTCCTTTACTTCTGTTTCTACTGGAGAATGGGTTGCTTCATTTTTTTCTTTAACATCTGGCTTCACAGCTTTTGGAACTACTGCTTTCTTCTTCTTTATTACCTTCACCGCTCTTTCTTCAAGAATTACATTTACATGAGACATCTTACGACGGATCATGAATGCACTACCACGAGCGCGTGGGAATGAACGCTTTAGCATTGGTCCCATGTCGCAAGTTAATTCTTTGATGAACAGTGTGTCACGGTTTAGAGAAAAATTATGTTCAGCGTTAGCAGCTGCTGATTGAAGTAATTTCTGCAACATCTTCGCACCTTTTTTATTGATGAAAGAAAGTTGAGTCATAGCATCGCTGTAGCGCATATTCTTTACTAAATTAGTAACGAGACGCATTTTACGAGGAGCAATGTGAAGACTGCGCGCGTGTGCTCGAACAAGCTGCTTAGGCGCTTTTTCAGCAGTAGCGCTTTCTTTGATATTCGGTTTTACAGCTTCTTTTGCCATAACTTTATTGTTGAACTTGTTAATTAAATATTACTACTTCTTCTTTGCTGGTGCTGCTGCAGGTTTAGCAGAGCTTTGAGCTGCTGCAGCTTCGGCCTTAGCAATCTTACCACCATGTCGGATGAACTTGCGAGTTGGTGAAAATTCACCAAGCTTATGGCCTACCATACCTTCTGTAACGAATACATCAATATGTTGACGACCATTGTGAACACCGAAAGTGAAACCAACCATTTCTGGGCCAATGCTACAAGCACGAGACCAAGTCTTGATTTTATCACCAGGTTTTCCTGCAAGAACTTTCTTGAGTAGTTTTGGATCTATATATGGACCTTTTTTTAAACTTCTAGACATAATAGTTATTTCTTATTGCGGCGCTTAACAATAAATTTGCCGCTTGGTTTCTTCTTATCTCGAGTACGAACACCCATTGCATGTTTACCCCATGGAGTCTTTGGATATTTCATACCAATTGAGTTACGGCCTTCACCACCACCATGAGGGTGATCTACCGGGTTCATCACTTTACCACGAACGGTTGGACGAATACCCATGTGACGGCTGCGACCAGCTTTTCCGATTCGAACATTCATCCAGTCTGGGTTAGACATCGCGCCAATACTAGCAGTACAAGTTTCGCGAGCTTTACGAATTTCACCAGATGGCATTTTGAGTAAAGCGTATCCACTCTCAATGTTTTGTAATAGTAGAGAGCTTCCAGCGCTACGAGCCACTTTACCACCGTGACCAGGGATCAGTTCTACATCATGGACAGTTGTTCCAATTGGAATGTTTGCCATTGGCAAGCGGTTTCCTGGTTGGATTTCTGCTGTTTCTGAGAAGATGACTGTATCGCCCACTTTAAGTCCTTGTGGAGTTAAAATGTATCGCTTCACACCATCTTTGTAAAAAACAAGTGAGATGAATGCTGTGCGAGTTGGATCGTATTCAATGGTCTTAACAACTGCAGGAATATCTTTGCGATCAGCACGGTTAAAGTCCACGATACGGAATTTCTTACGAGCGCCTCCACCTTGGTGGCGAACAGTAATTTTTCCAGTGTTATTTCTACCAGCTTGGCGTCCTTTTGCAACGATTAATCCTTTTGGAGTTTTAACTGTTTTAGACAGGACAGAGAAATCTGTCACGCTTGCAAAGCGACGGCCTGGTGTTATTGGTTTGTAGAGTTTTACTGCCATATATTTAACTTGGTTCTACTAAATCAATTTTCTTACTATCTTTGGTTAATGTGACAATTGCTTTTTTGTAAGCTTGAGTAACACCACTGCGACGACCATAACGGCGGGACTTCCCTGCCATAGTGATCATGTTCATGTTTGCTACTTTTACGCCATACTGCTTTTCAACTGCTTTACGAACTTCAATCTTGTTAGATGAGCCGTAAACTGTAAATACGTATTTGTTAAGTGCGTTTAGGTGTCCAGCCTTTTCAGAAATTCTTGGCACAACTAAACTAATCAAAGCCTTAGACTTGATTGTCATTACTGCTGGAGTAGTTTCTGTAACAACATCTGTTACTGGAGTTTCTGCAACTACTTCTTCTGTATTCTCTTTTTTAGAAAAGATTGCCATTAGGGTGATTATTTAGAGGTTTCTTTAGTCTTAGTTGTTTTAACTGGTTTAGCTTCAGCTTTTGGAGCTTTTGCTTTTGGAGTTGGCTTTTCACCGGCTTTTTCTTTGAGGTAAGTTTTTTCAATGACTGCTAAACTGTCTTTCAAAATTACCATTGTATCTGCTTTCAAAACATCTGTTACATTCAAACTGTTTGCTAGAACTTGAGTTAAGTGAGGAACATTACGTGAAGCACGAACTAAACTGCTGTCATTCTTTGGAAGTACGAATAGTTGTTTCTTCCCAAGAGTAGAAAGTTTGCTTTCAAAAGAAGCCATAATTTGTACGAATTCTTTTGTCTTCGCTTTTTCCAAGTTCATGGAGTCTAGAACGATGAGTTTACCATCGGTAACTTTATCGGAAAGAGACATGAATAGAGCTTTGGTCTTAGCTTTCTTGTTAATCTTCAAAGACCAGTTACGATCTGATGTTGGGCCAAAAGTAATTCCACCATGACGCCAGATTGGACTACGGTTAGAACCAACACGAGCACGGCCCGTACCTTTTTGCTTCCACGGCTTCTTACAACCACCAGAAACTTCGCCGCGAGTCTTCGTGTTTG
>CAZXPB010000021.1:13938-14884 GCA_964642585.1 uncultured Candidatus Saccharibacteria bacterium | reverse complement strand
AAGGCTAACAATCTGTTCCGGCCTATTAATCCGGCGACAGAGGTCCGCACTTATCTTGAAGAAGATGAGTGTCAGCAGATGATAGTAGACAAGTCGCGTAACATGCGTGACTTCTACTGGATCGGCCAGCGAAAAGGCACGGAAATGGTTAAAGAGCTTAACGGCTTGACCATGAAGCGCCGCTATAGCTGCGGCAATCCGATTGGTGCAAGGATGCAAATTCCGGTGTTGAAACCGGAACCAACTCCTCAGCCAACACCAATTCCGGTTTCGACACCTGTTCCACCACCCATGTGTGCAAATCGTAACCTTACGATTGCGCAGGCTCGGGAAAACGGATTCATTATCCGTGGAGACATGTGTGAGACGGAGCAGCCAAAGCCAGTTGAGGTAGACTGTCCTGAATGTCCGAAAGACATTCAAATCACACCATATGCGAGTATGGAAACTCGCTGGTTTGGTGGACTGCTTCAGACCGGGATCTCAGCAGGCGCAGGTTGCGCTACTGCTGGTCTCATTGGCAAGTCATGGGAAGATTGCCTCCTTCGCGGAGCACTCCCTTCAGCCGTGGCTGGACGAGCTGTTCAGTTGGTGAATCCTTCACCGGATTCAGTTCGCGTTAGAGTAAACGGCAGCACAAAAACCTTCAAAAGAGGTAAAGGTGGTGCGGTTAACAATGATTGCGAGTTGTTTTGGGAAGGAAACATTGCCGTCGTGAAATGTGGCGAACAGGAGTGTCAAAGGATGCCCTTGTTTAAAAACTTTAACATGACGGTGATCGCTGTCGGTCAGGGCTCAGGTGGTACAACAAAAACACCTGTGAAATCGCAACCGAGCACTTCAATTCCATCCCCGCCAAGAGGACCCAACGGTCGAATCTTAGGAGTCGATGCAGGAGGGACTCCAAACGGGGGTGGTGCAGGAAGTGCGCGACCAAACTCAGCTA
>CAZXPB010000021.1:0-13928 GCA_964642585.1 uncultured Candidatus Saccharibacteria bacterium | reverse complement strand
CCCTTCTGGGACAACTCCCAGGAAGGTTCAAACTGTGAGTAATATTCCGATTACTCCAGGGAGGAGAAATCCTGGTCGGGTGATTCTCGGCTATGACCAGATCACAGGTAAGCTGTTGTATGATTCCAGAGCCGATTCTGGAACTTCAGACAGAGCTAGTCCTGTTACTGAGTCAAAGCCAGTGGCATTTACCTGTCCGGCCAACTACACGCCGATGATTTTGAAAGGTGAGCGAATTTGCTCGCCGAACTAACTCGACTAGCATAGCTTTCTCATCTTAAACCCTTTAAGGACGTTTCTAAGTTAAAACTTTGAAACGTCCTTTTTTTATGGAAATTTGCTATACTAAACTTAAGTAAATAAACTCAAAAAAATGAAAAAACTCTCAGTGGTAATCCCAGCATACAATGAAGAAAAGCGTATTGCTGAGACCCTAAAAAACATCGATTCTTACCTAGAACAGCAAAGCTACGACTATGAACTAATTGTTGTAGTCAATAATAGCAAAGATAGAACTTTTGAAGTGGTCAATGAACTAGAGAAAACCACTATCCAAAAAGCAACTGCTTTAAATCTTAAAGAAGGTGGTAAAGGTAACGCTGTTCGCCGTGGTATCATTGAAAAAGCAACCGGCGACATCATTATGTTTATGGATGCAGACAACGCCACACCAATTTCTGAAATTTCAAAATTCCTCCCATACTTTGACCAAGGCTACGATGTAGTGATTGGTTCTCGTTACACTAACCCAGACTTAGTGAAAGTACATCAACCTTTTTATAGAATTGTTTTGTCTCGTATGAGTAACTTACTCATCCAATTTTTAGCAGTTCCTGGAATTAAAGACACCCAGTTAGGATTCAAAGCTTTTACTAACAAGGCAGCAAAAGATATTTTCCCACGCGTGAAAGTGCTTCGCTGGGGATTTGATATGGAAGTGCTGACCATTGCACTAGCTCGTGGATACAAGATTAAAGAAATTGGAGTTTCATGGACAGAACATGGTGGTGGACACGTTCCACTTATGGCATATGTTGAAAGTTTAATCGATTTGTTTAAAATTAAATTACGTTCTCTGTCTGGAGTTTACAAAAAGTAAGAAAAATCTTGATGCAAAGTAAAAAAGTAAAAACGAATTTAAAACAAATATTCCAATTTGCAATCGTAGGATTGGTTGTTTTTGGGTTTAGTTTTTATTTCGCAAATATATCAAACGCTCAAGAGGATTATCAATACACAACTCAAGTTTCAGATGTAAAAACTTTTAAATTACCGAACGATCCTGGTTTTACTAAAAATGGTTCGAACATAGACAAACAATGGGGACTGGTTAAGGTTGGTTTTCTAAAAGCATGGGAAAAAACCACAGGCTCAAAAAAAGTAATTGTTGCTGTCATCGACACTGGTGTAGATGCAACCCATGTTGATTTTAAAAAGACCAAGTTTGTTACAGGTTACAACGCTTTAACAGATAAAATAATTTCGGCTCGCTCAAACTCAGACGACAATGGTCACGGTACTTTAGTAGCGGGAGTAATAGCAGCGTCTACAAATAATGACATTGGAATTGCTGGGGCTGCCTATGGCGTTTCCATTATGCCAATCAAAGCACTAAACGATTCAGGCTCAGGTAGTTCTGCGCAAATTGCTGAAGCAATTATTTGGGCGGCTGACCACAAAGCTAATATTATAAATCTATCATTAGGTGGACTTGGTTTTGCGCACGATAAAGTGCTTGCTAACGCCATTACCTATGCCTTCGATAAGAATGTCGTTATTATTGCTGCCGCCGGAAATGACGTTGCAGTGACTGGTGGTAATTTAGATGTTGAACCAGTTTTCCCAATTTGTAATGACAACGGCAAGAATATGATTATTGGGGTGACTGCCACCGATGTAAATGATTTAAAACCTAGTTTTGCTAATTACGGCAAAGCGTGTGTAGATGTATCCGCTCCAGGCAAACGAATTATCTCTACTATTAATCATGACCCAGCAACTGGTGGTGAACTTAAAAATGCCTATGCCTACGCCTCTGGTACGTCTTTAGCAGTTCCTTTTGTTTCCGCACAAGCAGGTCTGCTTAAATCACTTTTCCCTGAAGCTTCTAACAGACAAATTCGCGATCGCATTATTGCCACATCTGAAAATATAGACAAGCTCAATATTAGCCAGTGCGCTGGATCTTCTTGTCAGGGCTTGTTGGGTGGCGGGAGAATTAATGTGGACTTAAGTTTGCAAGAACAAATTATTACTGTGAAAGATGGTGATGTTGTGACCACTGCAGGATCTTTGAATTTCTATTTCATTAATGGGGGAAAGAGACAAATGATTAGTCCGTTTGTGAAAAATCAGAAATTTAAAAATTATCCTGTCAAAACCATTCCAAAGTCTGATCTGGAAGGATTCACCGAAGGCTCCTATGCTGAGCCTTTAGATGGTACTTTAGTGAAAATGCCAAACGACAACACAATCTTCTATATTGAAACTGGTTTGCGTCGTCCAGTGACTGGTCAAGTCTTTACTGCGCGTGGTTACAGATTTGCAGATGTGGTTACTTTGACAAATGTTGAAGTAAATTCTTGGATTGTTGGTAGTTTCTTAACTCCGCCAGATGGCGGTCTTGTTCGCGGTATAAAAAATCCAACTATCTACTATATTGTAAATGGTTCTCTTCACCCAGTTAGCGCGGAATATTTTGCATCACGCGATTTAGGAAAACTACCAATGACAAAAGTTCCTGATTCAGAAATTGCAAAATATCCGAAAGGTGACGCATACTTGTTTTAATTCATTTTTTTTAGTAAAATTACTCTACAATAATAAAAAGTTCCTATGAAGAAACAAACATCAGCCTTAATTATCGCAAGTTTATTTATTTCACTGTTATTTAACAGCGCTGTTGTTTTTGCTGCTGAACCAGTACAACATGGCTTTAATCCAAACAAATTAATTGATGATAAAGTTTTTTCTAATTCAAGTGCATACGGAAGTGCCGAAGATATTCAAAAGTTTTTAGACAGCAAAGGAAGCGTACTAGCAAATACAAGTAATGCATTTATTTCGCAGCTAAGAGAACCCTCAGAAGAATCTCTAAAAAATATATTAGAAGATCCACATCCAAACCTCACCAAAAAACGCAGTGCCGCTGAGTTAATTTTTGATGCTGCAAAATCTAGTGGAATTAATCCACAAGTGATTTTAGTCACTTTAAACAAAGAACAAAGTTTAATTACTGGCAGACAAAACGCAACTCCTGAACAACTACAACGCGCGTTAGATTTCTCTTTGGGTTTTGGCTGCCCAGACAGTCAACCTTGCGGTTCAATTTATAAAGGATTTTATTTTCAATTATTTGGTGGAGTTGATGCTGAAAACAACCGGTATTTAGGAGCAGCTAAATCCTTAATGAAATCTTTTTCAACTTCTGGTGGACGTGGCCCTTATTACAATGGTGCCATTAGTAAAGTTGGTGATACTATCACTTTGCCAAACACTGTTGGCAACTACGAAGGCGTTGAAGCAAATCAGTCTGTTACTTTATCCAACGCTGCAACAGCGGCTTTGTATCGCTATACTCCTCATGTTTACAATGGTAATTATAATTTTTGGAGATTTTTTACAGCTTGGTTTGGTAAAGGCACTGCTTCTGCCGATGGTCATGACAGTAATTTAATTAAATCCTCAACATCAGGTGATGTATACATCATTGAAGGTGGCCGCAGATACATAGTATTCCCATTTATTGCCAAAGCGCGTAATATCAAACTTTCAAAAGCAAAAAAAGTTTCTAAAGCAACTCTAGCTAGTTATCCAGACGGCGGGGTTTACGCTGCTCCTGATAATACTTTAGTAAAACTTGATGGTAAGTACTATATTTTTACAGGTAACAAAAAGAAAGAAATTTCCGAAACAGAAATTAAGGCAAAGGGACTTAAAACTTCCAAAGCAATTAAAGTTAAACAAGATGAGTTAACTCAATTTAACACTGCATCAGAAGAAGTGGTCGTTGCGCCCAACCCGACACCAAACCCTGCGCCAGCTCCAACACCTGCGCCAACACCTGCGCCACAAACTGGTTTAGTGGCTGGTGGAATATATAAAACCGCTACGGATCCAACTGTGTATTTGTACGAAGATGGTGTAAAAAAACCAATGGACGGAGAAATTTTCAGAAACCGTGGGTTTAGTTTTGCAAACATTTCTGTTGTTTCGCAAAGTGTCTTAGACGCTGTGAATAAAGGATCTTTTCCAATGCCAGTCAACGAAACATATTTCCAAGACAAGAATGGGCAGTTATATATTTACAGAGGTGGTAAAAAAGTAGCTGTGTCAAAGTTTGTTGCAACTCAACGACAAATGACTCCTGACTTTACTTTTGGTGAAGATTTAGTCAATGCAATTCCGAGTGGAGTGCCAATATTACCTAAAGAAGGAACAATTTTAAAAGGCGACAAGAAAGCAGATGTTTATGTCGTCAATGCTAACTTAATTTTCCCTATGACCTATTCTGCTTTTGTTGCTAGGGGAATTACTGTTGCACAAGTAAATATTGTTCCACAAGCAGAAATTGACTCCTATTCAAAAGGCTCGCTACTGACCAAATAAAATTATAAAAGTTAAAAAATAAAAAGCCTCACTAAGTTTTTGTGTGGCTTTTTTAAATTGAAGACATTTGAGTCATTTCATCCGTTGGTTTTGTGGACTTCTGCAATTCTTTGCTGAATTTCCCTGATGATTCCTGGGCAATTTTGGCATTTGGCAATATGCTTGGCTTCTTGAGGAGTAGGCTCTCGTTGCCCCGCTCCAATCGCTTGTACATGCACGTCTATACACCTAAGCTCAGTGTTTTCTTCGACCATTCTTTCATCAATCATCCCCATATATTTCTCCTTAGCATTGTGATATTTTGCAAATAAATCTTTGCAATTGACAGTATTTTAACACCAATCGGAATATGTTACAATAGGGTAAATGTCATCCCCATCCAAAAATATTTTATGGCTTTCTGTTTCCAGAATTGTTTCTCTGGTTCTTTTGTTTTTAGCGTACTTGCTGCTAACTAAGTACTTAGGCCCTTATCAATATGGACAGTTTCAATTTGTACTTTCTTACGTAACTCTTTTTGGTGTAGTTATTGATTTTGGGATCCAACAGTATATTACTAAGAAGATGAGTGAAGATCGCAGCCAGGCGAAAAAATATTTTCAAAACTTTTTCGCAGTGGAAGTGGTGCTTTCAGTCCTAGTTTATACTGCTATGATTGTCACTGCTAAAGTAAATGGATACGAGCCAACAGTATTCAAAGCAATTGCAGTGGCCGGCTTTGGCGCAGCGATTCATGGACTTGTCTACCCATTTCTTTCAGTAATTACTGCTTTTTATGATCTTAAAAAAGCAGCCTTCCTAAATTTCCTGAGTTCCATTATCAATGTGGCGATGATTCTGGTTACTATCGCAGTAGGTGGGGGGATTGTTATGCTTACTTTACAACAAGTCATTTATGCAACCCTTGCTGTTGGAATTTATTATTATGTAGTCCAAAAACATATTGGGAAACCAGAAATTTTAAAAGGATTCAAAACCTTAGATTGGCCGTTTATCAGGATTATATTTAAAGCAGCTATTCCTTTCGCTGTATTAGTTGGTTTTAGCACAGTATATAATCGTATTGATGTTGTTTTAATTACTAAAATTTTAGGGTATGCACAAACGGGGCTTTACTCGGCAGCTTATAAATTTTTTGACCTTTTGGCTTTTTTCCCAGCAGTAGTTTCTCACGCGCTTT
The DNA here is from genome assembly GCA_964642585.1 of uncultured Candidatus Saccharibacteria bacterium. Lineage (GTDB taxonomy): Bacteria > Patescibacteriota > Doudnabacteria > UBA920 > UBA920 > UBA920. The sequence continues at coordinate 8,140 of CAZXPB010000021.1, read as the reverse complement.
ATCCACTTTTTTCAAGTCTAATGATTGAAGGAAAAACTGAAGAAATTGGGAAAATTCTAGAAAAGTATTTTAGGTTTATGACTGCCTTAGCTCTACCAATTGGTGTGGGTGGAAGTTTACTTGCTGTGCCAATTATTGGAATTTTGAGTCCTGAGTTTAAAGATGCAGCACCTGTGTTGGCTATTTTAGTTTGGGCTCCAGCAATTTTGTTTATGTATATCATATTCAACTCGTTAGTTATTTCTCAACTTACAAAATTTGCTATGGTAATCACCGGCATAAATGTGTTAATTAATGTAATCGGAAATATTATTTTGCTCCCGCACTACGGCATAAAAGGGGCGGCAGTCATGACTCTTGTTTCAGAGTTCATTCAAGGGGTTGTTTACTTCTTTCTCGTGCGCAATAAAATCGTGTCATTTAGTTTCTTCCCCCACATCTGGAAACCGGCGATTGCTAGTGTCGTTATGGGAGTTGTTGTGTGGCAAGCCAATCAATTGGTCTGGTGGCCTCTCGTTGTCTTAATCGGTGGAGTGGTTTACGGTTTAGCGCTTCTTGCTTTAAGATTTTTCAAACGTGGTGACATTGATTTCGTTAAAGGGCTTCTTAGTCGCGCTAACTAAAAATGAAACCTGCTGTAAAAAAATCTGGACTCGTAAAGATAATGGTTTTCGGTACTTTTGATATTGTTCACAAAGGGCATGAACATTTTTTTATGCAGGCTAGAGCACTTTCCCCCAATCCTTTTTTAATTGTTTCCCTTGCGCGTGATGTAAATGTTGCAAAAATTAAAGGCAAAAAACCAAAAAACACAGAAATGAAACGGCAAAAACAGTTAGAGCTTATTACTTTTGTAGATAAAGTAGTTTTGGGTGGAGTCAGGAAATATTTGCCACATATACTTAAAGAAAATCCAGCTATAATCGCTCTTGGTTATGACCAAACTGCCTATGTGAATACCTTGAAAGAAGATTTAAAACGAGCAGGTCAAAAGACCAAAATTGTACGCCTTAAGCCTTATAAACCTCACCTATACAAGACCTCGCTTCTTAAAATTTAAACTAAAAGACAAATTTTGTTGTTACTTTTAGAGATTGCCTGCGTATACTACATTAGAGATCTCTATGATACAATTTAAAAGTGAATAATTTAGAAAATACTAGTAAAACTGAATCTGAAATCATCCAAGCTTGCCAAACTGGGCATATGGAATCTTTCGTGTTGCTGTATGACAGGTACGCCGAAAAAATCTTCAAATTTGTGTATTTCCGCACATCCCACAAACAACACGCCGAAGATGTTACTAGTCAAGTTTTCATGCGTGCAATGGAAAAAATTGGTTCTTATAATCAAGCGAAAGGCACTTTCCAGTCTTGGCTTTACCAAATTGCTCGAAATCTGATCATCGATGAATTTCGTAAATCTAAACCGACTGAAAATTTAGATGCCCACTATAATTTACAAGACAATACCGACCTTAACGCGGAAGTAGAAAATAAAATGGCGTTTGAACAGCTGGCAAAATTAATCGCAGAATTACCTCAAGAATCTCAGGAATTAATCACTATGAGACTATGGGATGAATTGTCTTACTCCGAAATTGCTTTTGTCACTGGAAAAACTGAAGGAAGTTTGAAAATGCAGTTTTCTAGGATAGTTAATAAACTGCAAACCCAAGTGACCACCTTACTTTTACTAATAATATTTTTTAATTATTAACTTACTTTTATGAAAACATCATATTCAGAAGATCAAATCACACAAATTCTGACGGAACTAGATTTAGATCCTGAAGATTCAAAAATGCGTACTGTGATTACGCAAATCTTGGCCCAAAAGCCAGATGTGCAAATTGATAAAAAGTTTATTGCCAGCCTAAGAGAAGATCTAGCGGCTCGAGCTCAGACTTTAGAAAATAAGAATTCAAATAAATTTACAATTAATTTTTTCTCAACAACTATGAACAAAATTTTAACTTCTGCTCTCATCGTGATGGTAGTGTTAGCAGGAAGCGGTGTCTGGTATATCCAACAATCCGATAGACCATTATTCAAATCAAAATTAGGGGATTCAGTAGCCGAGCAAGTTCTCTCTGGTAAATATTCAGTTAATGAAGCTGGCGCTGAAAGCTTTGGAGATCTATCTAAATTTTCGATTATTTCAGCTGAACAAGCAAATAATTTGAAACCAACTACCCAAGCATCGTCTCAGGCCGGTGGTTTTGGTGGTGGCGTTGCGGTGGCAAAGCCTGCAGAATTTTCTGCAGCTGGATCAGCAGTTCCAGATGAAAAGATGATCGCACCAGGAGAGCCATATCCTGAGTACAAGCAATATAATTTTAAGTATGACGGTGGTTCCTTACCAAACATTGAAAATGAAATTGGCGTTCTAAAACGCATAAAACCAACTCAGCCAGCCGGCATTGTTTCAAAAGTGATTAGCTTCCTAAGTTTCGGGCTCATTGATTTAACTAAATTAACAAAACCAACAATGTCTTACATTACTTTTGCTGAAGACAAAGAATTTGGTTATGAAACAAGTGTGGACTTAGTACAAGGCTCAGTCTATATGAATAAAAACTGGATAAAATGGCCGCAAGATATGTACAACTGTATGGAAGTGGCATGTACAAACCCACAACCTTTAAAACCTTCAGATATTCCTAAGGACGAAGAATTAATTGCAGCAGCTGAACAATTTCTTACAGATTATGGTATTTCAAAAGAAGGCTATGGTACTCCAATTGTTAACAATCAATGGCGTGTTCAATACGACAATGTATCAAGTGCAGAAAGAGCTACATTTTGGATTCCTGATCAAGCACAAATTATTTACCCGTTAATTCTTAGTGGACAAGAAGTTGTCGATGAATCCGGTTACCCCTATGGCTTAAATGTAAATGTAGATGTGCGAACAAAGAAAGTGTTTGGTCTTTACGAATTAACTTCAAAACAATTTGAACGATCCAACTACAAAAGCGTGACCGATGAAAAAAGAATTCTGAAAGTTGCTGAAAACGGTGGATTTAGAAATGCAGTGTTCTTAGAACCAAATGTAAAAACTGTCCAATTGAAACTTGGTACTCCAACAATCCAAACAGTCAAGATGTGGTATTCCAACGGTAACAACTATAATAACTCAGCAGAGCTATTTGTCCCATCATTAGTATTTCCAATTAAAAACTGGAAAGAAAATAACTATTGGCGTCAAAATGTTATTGTACCGCTTGTAAGTGATATTCTTGAAAGTGATGATGGTGGTGGAATAACACCAATGCCAATGCCTGTTGACCCTGGAATTGGTGGAACAACTAGTAGTAATGTGGGAGCAGAAGCAGTAAAGCCAAAAAACTAAAATGGAAAATTCAGAATTACAAAAAGCAAAAGAACTGGTAAAAACAGGAAAGGCAGTGTTAATTGATGTTCGTAGGCAAGATGAATGGGACGCAGGTCACGCAGCTGAAGCCCTTCATTTTAATAGTGAGCGAGTGCTACAGGCAGGGGAACTGCCAGATTACCCAAAAACTACACCAATCTATTTATATTGCCAAAGTGGCGGTAGAGCAGGTAGAGTTAAAAATGCGCTTCTCAGTGCTGGATTTGAGAATGTTACCAATGTCGGGGGTCTGAGCGATTGGCAAAGGTAGGACTTGAAAAAAACCGAAACCTCTTGTAGAATACTATTGATTTTATAGGAGGTTTTTATGATTAGTAATCTATTTATCAAATTTGGTGAAGGTGTTAAATATGATGATGACGGCACAGTCATCTCATTAGGAAAAGACACTTTAATTTTTTGTGAAGAGTCTGAGAAAGTTTTTAACTTGGATGTACGGTCACAAAAAAAAGGTGCCGACTTGGCTTTCAGAGCAGCTGTAAAGAGTCTGTTACTTCAGGCTTCGGAAGCTCCTTCATCTATTCCATGGGAAAGACTGGAGGGGTATATGCAAAAGTATCGCATGGGCTATACTTTGCGAATGATCAGCCACCCAAGTAATACATATATAATGATGATTCATTAGATTTGCTGCCGATAAGTGTCGTTGATGACCATTGGCGGTAAAAAGACCGAGGTAGGAATTCGATTCTCCTGTCCCTCGGTCTTTTAATTTGTGTTAAAATATACAAACATGACTAAGCTTTCAAAATCAAAAATCAAATGGGATCAAGAAGCAAAGCGCGCCTTAGATTTAATGGAAAATGGTCGTGATCATGTTTTTATAACAGGGCAAGCAGGAACTGGTAAGACAACTCTATTAGATGAGTTTCGTAAGTCTACTAAACGTAATGTTGTAGTTTTAGCTCCAACTGGAGTAGCAGCGGCTAATATTGGAGGCCGCACAATTCATTCATTTTGTGGTATCGGTCCAAGTTCAAACATGAAGAAAGCAAATCGGTTGAACTCTAATGATCCTCATAAAAAAGTTGTGGAGCATCTTGATGTCGTAATTATTGATGAAGTCTCAATGATGCGTGCCGACTTGGTAGACTACTTTGATAAATTCTTGCGGCTGAATCGAGGTGAACCAAAAGTACCATTCGGCGGTGTACAGATTATTTTTGTAGGGGATTTGTATCAACTATCACCAGTGGTCAATAGAGACGAAGCACCAATGTTTGCAAAAGCATATGCAACTCCATACTTTTTTTCAGCGCACATTTTTGCTGAGATTAGTTTCAAGTTTATTGAGCTTACAGAAGTACATCGACAAAAAGACGCAGAATTTTTAAGTTTACTTCAGTCAATTCGTATAAACAAAGCAAGTAGAGCAGAGTTACAAAATTTAAATAACAGATTAGTTGATGAAAGCGTTAATGACCTTCAAGACTTCACGGTTTACTTAGCAACGACCAATGCAATTGCTGAGCGCGTGAATACCTATAAGCTTGGGCAGGTAAGAGGTGTTGAAAAAACTTTCCGCGGAATTATTTTTGGAGATACCAGCGGGTTTCAATTTCCTGCAGATATGGATTTGAAGTTGAAAGTCGGAGCTCAGGTGATGATGCTCAATAATGACAAAGCAGGTCGTTGGGTAAATGGCACAGTGGGAAAATTTATGGGAGTGTATGTAGAGAAGGAGAGTGTTAAACATGGCGCAAAGTTTGGTAACATTACGAAAGAAAACGCTGGCGAACTCTTAATGGTGGAGATGGAAGATGGTAGTTTGCAGTATATCGGTCGTAATAAATGGGATGTGATTGACTATGTTTGGGATGAAAATGATAACGCTGTGGAAACAGATGTAGTGGGCGGATATCAACAATATCCTGTGAAATTGGCGTGGGCAATCACGATTCACAAAAGTCAGGGGAAAACTTTTGATAATGTGGTAATCGACCTTGGACGCGGCGCGTTTGCTCATGGGCAGTTATATGTGGCTTTGAGTCGTTGTCGGACACTAGAGGGCATTGAGCTCATTCGTGAGGCAAATATGGCAGACATCAAGATGGACGAGCGCGTGGTAGAGTTTTTAGATATGTGTAGGAAATACGGCGAACGTAGTATCGCCTATATTGTTGGCGGGTTGTTTTAGTAAAGTTATGATAGAATGAATATATGAATCAAGAATATCAATGGTATATGCAGTTAATTAAACCTGAATGGGCACCACCATCATGGTTGTTCGGGCCTGTATGGACAGTGCTGTATGTAATTATCGCAATTACATTCGTAATGGTGTTTTCCAAAGTATGGAAGAAACAGTGGCCTTTTGGTATCGCTATACCGTTTGCATTGAACTTAGTTTTTAATTTTTTATTCACGCCAATTCAATTTGGTTTGCGTAATAATTTATTAGCGGCGGTAGATATCGCTTTAGTATTGGTGACTTTAATTTGGGCAATGCGAGATGTATATCCAAAAGATAAGCGAATTACTTATGCGCTAATCCCATATTTGCTTTGGGTTGCATTTGCCACTGTATTGCAATTCTCTGTGACGGTTTTAAACTGGTAACTTTCAACATGCAAACTGACACAAATCATAATTTAAAAACTGCTGTCTTTGCTGGTGGGTGTTTTTGGTGTACTGAAGCAGTGTTTCAAAAACTACGCGGTGTTTTTGAAGTTCTCCCTGGCTATACTGGCGGTCGCACCGAGAATCCTAGTTATGAAGAAGTCACAACTGGAACTACAAATCATGCTGAAGCAATTCAGTTTAGTTATGATCCTGAGCAAATTAGTTTTAAAGATTTATTGACTGTATTTTTTGCAACGCATGACCCGACTTCTTTAAATAGACAGGGGGGAGATGTTGGGACACAATATCGTTCGGCAATTTTCTACTCTTCAGAAGAAGAAAAACAAGAAGCTGAAAATTTCATTAACTATCTTTCTGCTCAAGGTGTGTTCGCAGGTTCTATCGTTACTACGCTTGAGCCACTAAAAAAGTTTTACGAAGCTGAGGACTACCATAAAAATTATTATGAAAAAAATTCTGGAGTAGGATATTGCCAAGTTATCATTGGTCCTAAAATTGCAAAACTGAGAGAACAGTTTTCTCAATTGCTCACTGAGTAATTTATGAAATAAAAAACAGCCGCAAGTAATCTTGCGGCTGAATTGCGTAATCTTACCAGAACTTAGGCGCCTGCTGCTTTTACAAAAGCTTTTGCGACAGGTTCTATTGGTTCGACTTGCATCACTTTGGAAAGATCGACATTTGGAAAATCTACTTCTGATTTATCGTCATCAGGAGCATACTGAACAAAAAGCAGATAGTCTTTGAAAGGAAAATTGAAGTCTGGGCAGATAAACAATTTATAATTATATTTCCGACCAACTTCTTTTGTGATTTCTAGAATTTCCACAAATTGGCTATATGTGCCAAAGTCCATGATTTGCCGAATGATAGGCGAGCGAATGATAACCACGATTTCGCCTTTGGCACTCAAAACTGCCAACTGTTTTCCTTCTAACTTCCTAAGAGGTTCTTCTATTGCCTCCCAAACAAGTTCGGCTAGCCCAAGTTCAAGCATTGGATTTTGAATCCTTGGTTTGAACTCTTTTAGAATTCCAAAAAATATCAACAGTCTTCTAATCATCCGATACCTCCTATTAGTTTTCTGGAAATTTGATGAATTGCCAGTTTGATTTTAAAACTACGTCAACCTCTTCCTTATTTTCAGGAACTCGAAAAATTGAGTTTTCGTAACCAACACCCATAAATCTCTGAGGATTTATTTCTTCCTCTTCGATTACGGCGAGCGAAATATCGATCCAATATGGGAACGAACTTTTTTTGATCGCTTCTTCACGACAAAACGCTTTGCTGTGAATGTAGAAACTCAAGCCCAGATCTTCGCAGAGCGCATTGAGAGAATCATTAATGGCATTCAATGACTCGGCGTCTTGCTCGTTCAGATCTGATAAGTACATCGAGACGATTGGGCTTGTGATGGGAATCTGCAGTTGACCCTCAATAATCATTTTCTCGATGTCAACTTCTCCAAGTCTCTCAATGATCTCGGTCATGCAGTAGTTTTCGATACTGTACATTTTTTTCAGATGCATCAGATCGCTCTGAATCATCACCAGTTTTTCTCTAAGCTGTGACATATCCATTCCCCCTTAGAATTGACTAAAATTTAACTACCCAAAGAATAGCACATGTTGTAATTTTTCCAAACCAGTAAATTGTGGCATAATTAAAATACAGACAATTAAAATATATAAATGAAAAAAGACATAGTAATTTCTGGGGTGGTAGGCCTTTTGTTAGGGGTTTTAATAGGAGTATATTTAGTACCACAGCAACTCTCTGATCGCACCCGCGGTAATATGATGGGTGGTCAATTCGGCGAACAAAATCAAATTGATCAGCACTTTATTGAAGAAATGATTCCGCATCATCAAGGTGCGATAGATATGGCAAAACTTGCTTTAGAAAAAGCAAAAAATCCTTTGGTAAAAACTTTGGCGAATAATATTATTGATTCCCAGAACAAAGAAATTGTACAAATGAAACAATGGTATCAAGAGTGGTTTGGAAAAGAATATCCGTTAGATTCTGATTCTATGATGGGTGGGATGAACCATGGCACAAGTATGGGTATGCATATGTCAGGCATGGAAGGAGATATGGAAAAATTAAAAGCCAGTACAAATTTTGATTTAGAATTTATTACCCAAATGATTCCACA
>CAZXPB010000020.1:0-16887 GCA_964642585.1 uncultured Candidatus Saccharibacteria bacterium | reverse complement strand
CATTCGTTCTTCGCATACCAAGGTTAATTCATCAGCAAGATATTGTACCAACCATGTCAAACAAATTGGTGGCACCTTTTGCAAACCGAATCACAACTACATTTGAAAAGTCTGTCAAAGATTTCCCTCAAGGACTTGGTTTAGTAAAAAATTATGCAAAATACAATAAAGTCGTTTGGACTGGTAATCCCTCTTCTTTTTCAGATCCAAATTATGTTTTACCAACTAAAAAAGAGGCTCAAAAACTTTTTAAACTTCAAGCTGACTGGCCAACAGTGTTGGTAAACGGAGGTGGTTCTGGGGCAAAGGGTCTAAACGAAGCGTTGATCCATAACTTGCCTGAGTTGCTTAAAATTGCACAAGTTGTGCATAGCACCGGTCCAGGAAAATCAATTAAACCTCCAAGCGACAACCCTGCTGTGCACGATCGGTATCATCAATTTGAGTATATTGAAAATATGGATGCCGCTTTAGTCGCTGCTGACGTTGTGATTTCAAGAGCGGGGATTGGCGCCATAACAGAGTTGTCTGGGACCAAAAAAGTGAGTATAATAATTCCTATGCCAAATAGTCATCAAGAATGGAACGCAAAATTCTTGTATGATCATGATGCGGCTATTGTAGTAGATCAGTTAGACATAACCCCTGAATTGTTTGCAAAGATTGTCCGTAAGGTACTTTTTGATTTAGCTTTGCAGAGAAAGATTCAAGATGGGATTTCTAAAATTATGCCAAGCTCAGCGAATGAAAAAGTTTTAAAAGTAATTCAATCGTTAATCAATGAAATACATTCAACAGATAAATAAAGACACTCCCACAGTTGGGTTTGCTTTTAGCGGCGCTTCTTCTCGCTCAATATTTTACATTGGGTTTTTAGAAGTGCTTTCTGAAAATAATTTTCCGATTGATTTTATTTCTGCAATGTCTGGTGGCGCTGTGGTAGCGGCAAGTTACGCCTGCGGCAGTCTGCCGTCTTTGAAAAAGATGGCTTTGAGCATGGATAAAGAGTTAGTTTTTAATTTAATTGAACGAAGTGGTGGTCGCGGTGGGCTATATCATTTGCAAAAAGTTGAAGCCACTCTTCGCGTGTTTTCCAAAAATAGTAAATTTGAAGATGTAACCCCAAGACTTGCTTTTGTGGCAACAGACATTAAAAATGGTAGAGAAGTACATTTACAAATGGGTGATATTGCCAAAGCGGTGTGCGCCTCTTGCACACTCCCTGGAGTGTTCCAGCCCATGGAATGGGGTAATATGCAGTTAGTGGATGGGGGAATCATCAATATAGTACCAGGTAATGTGGTCAGAGAAGCGAACATTGATTTAGTGATTGGTGTGGACATGCGAGCGACTCGTCATGTGTTTAGCCCATGGCAGATTGCACTAAAAAAGTTTTTGGATGCAATTAAATTTATTCTTTGGCCTAAACCAATCAATGAGTTGTGGAACAAACTTGCAAGTCTCTTAGACTATGACACTTCAATGCAATTTAACCAGCCATTACCAAATATCTATACAGTGCTGGATAAATCTATTGATTTAGCAATTAATGCTCAGAAGTCTCAGACTGACCCAACTTTTGGTTGTGATCTTGTTATCTCTCCAGACATCTCACACATGCCTTTCTGGAAAAAATATTTATTTTTACACTTTACAGATTTCAGTAACACACAACAATACTATAGATCTGGTCGAACTACAGCCGAGCAATATTTACCGCAACTGTGGCAATTGCTTGCAGAGAAAGAAATTGAGTTACACGAGCGAGCTAAAAAATTAGAGACAATAAAAGAATTAAATAAACAAAATGCTTAACTTAGAAAACACTAAATCAATTTATTTCATAGGTATTGGGGGTGTGGGGATGTCGGCTACTGCTGGAATTGCTAGTCAGTTAGGATTTGATGTCAAAGGATCAGATAGTAAAGCCATTTATGACCCCGCCAAATCGGTGTTAGATAATAATCACATTGAATATTTTGTTGGATACTCCAAAGAAAATATTGATGATAATCCTGCTGACCTGTATATTGCCTCAAGTGGGGAGGGGGATAGTAACCCAGAAATTGCGTATCTAGTAGAGCAAGGGCAAGAAATTCATTCATTTAGTGAGCTTTTAGCAGCGCTTTCTCAGGACAAACTGAGAATAGTTGTGGCAGGTACTCATGGAAAATCTACTACCGCAGGCCTCCTTGGAAAAACTCTTCAGGAAATTGATGATTCGTCTTTTATGACTGGGGCGATCTTACAACACGATGAAACAAACTTCCATGTTGGTGAAGGACACTATTTTGTTTTTGAAGGTGATGAATACAAAGCACTGCACGATGACCCAACTCCAAAATTTCATCAGTACAAAGCAGACATTTTGCTGCTCACAAATTTAGAATTTGATCATCCAGATGTTTTTGAATCTTTGGAACAAATGGAGAACGAGTTTACTGAGTTAGTGGAAAATTTGCCGGAAGATGGGGTAGCGTTTTATAACGCTGACAATATTGCACTTGCGAAAATACTGCATCAACCAGGGATTGGCCAAGTGTCGTTTGGAATTCACAATAAAGCAGATTTTGTCGCTTCAAACATGGAAGCAACGCCAGGAGGCACAAATTTTGATGTAACTTGGACTAAGCGTGGTTTGCTCGAACCAATCAAAGAAAACTATCAGATTAATTTATTTGGAGAAATGAATGTTTACAACGCACTTGGTGTAATTGCCATGCTGCGCACTTTAGGTTTTGAGCCAGATAGAATTCAAGATGGCCTTTCTAGTTACTATGGAGTGAAGCGTAGATTCGAATTCATCGGAGAGAAGAATGGTGTAACAGTGTATGATGATTACGCGCATCATCCCACTGCAATTTTGGAAACTTTAAAAACTGCTAGACTGAAATTTCCCGAACGAAGAATTTGGGCAATTTTTGAACCACATACATTTAGCAGAACAGTCTCTACGCTCCCTGACCTTAAAAAGGCATTTGGACCAGCAGATGAGGTTCTAATCTCAGAAATCTACCCAGCCAGAGAAGTAAAAACTGATTCAAGTATTACCGGCGAAGCAGTGGTTGCTGAAGTGGGTAAAGAGCACTCAAAAGTTCGCTTAGTTAAGAGCAAAGAAGAGGCGCTAGCAACTCTCAAGGCCGAATTGAAGTACGGAGATGTTGTAATCGTCATGGCTGTGGGCAACTTTAACCTCCTTGCTCATGAGCTAATGGTATAATTAAGGTATAGCAAAAGTATTAATTAGGAGACTAATATGAACATCACAATTAAGGCTACGAATACTACCCTTACTGATGCGATACGCCAGACTATCGAAAATAAGCTACAGTCAATTGAAGCATTCTTGCGTGAAGAAGACAAAGTTCATGTTGAAATAGAAGAAGATGTCAAACATAAGTCAGGGGCTTTTAGTAGAGTGGAAGTAAGCATAGCTCCACATGGCTATTACGCAGATGCAAATGGTAATGATTTTTATGAAGCCATTGACTTAGTATTACCAAAGATTAAACAACAGATTACTAAGAAAAAAGATAAGCGCTTAACTTTGCGTCGCCGTATTGGAAATATTTTTAAAAGAAAATAAAATTGGCCCAGTACAAGGTTTGGGAAACTGAATATAGAAATCCGAGGCTCATCACAAATTCTGATGAGCCTCAATTAGATTTTAAGCATTTTGTGAAATGGCTGCGTAAACAGCAAAAGGTTGAACTTGATGGATTAAAAGTTTTGGATTTAGGTAGCGGGACTGGTAAAAATAGTTTCTTTTTAGCCGAGCGTGGCAGTATAGTAAATGGAATAGAGCTTTCCACTACGGCTGTAAAAATTGCAAATGAGCGGGCAGGGGAAAGACAGTTAGATGTGCAATTCATTGAAGGTGATATTGGTAAAAAATTCCCATTTGAAAGTAACTGCTTTGATTTAATAATAGATGTAGTGTCTTCTAACTCTCTCACTCAAATAGAGCGCGCTAACTACATTAAAGAATGCAAAAGGGTTTTAAAACCTGAAGGCTTCATGTTTGTAAAAGCCCTTTGTAAGGATGGAGATAAAAATGCAGAAAATTTAATAGAAAAATTTCCAGGTCCAGAAAAAGATACTTACATCATGCCCGAAACTGGGATTGTGGAGCGAGTCTTTACAAAAAAAGATCTTGAAACCACTTTTAGTGATTTCAAGATCGTTAGACTAGAACGTAAAACTAGTTACACTCAGTTCGCTGGAAAACCGTTCAAACGAGCTTTCTGGATAGTCTATTTATCTTTCAAACCAGCCAGCCTTTAAGAATTCGTTCAAAAGAATAGCTTGATCGAAAAGAAAATTGATTTCGATACAATAGACTTCGGCAGACCAGCTCTCGTCATCATCTTGAACGAACCAACAGGAGGTAACTTCAATTCCTTCATCCATAAACGAAGTCAGATCTTTGAAATAGAATTTGTGGCCTTTGCTGGGGTAACCAGCCGGTATATCTTCAATTTTAGTAAAACTATAGGATGTACTATCCTTGTACATGTCATCATCTCCTATGTTTTTACCTTCTGCCAGGATATTTACGTCCAAAAGAAAATTTGCCTTCATTAACCCTTCCTTCATCATAACTTTTCCTCCGATTTGTTGTAGTAACTTTATCGTTGTTTAAAGAAACACATTTTTTGCGAAAAGTCAATAGTATAAATGGGGAAATAGTGCTATAATTAATCGAATTCCTTAAGATTATCAATATTTTCATGTCAATTTTTACCAAACTATTCAAATCAGCTCAGGGAGACCCTCTTGCAAAGTATTCTACAGAAATTGCAAAAATTAATAGCTTTGCAGATGAAATAGCTGCTTTGACCGACGATCAAATTAAAGAAGAAATCCAAAATTTTAAATCAGAACTTTCCAAGATTTCTGAAAAAGAACAAGTCTTTAAAAAACTCATAGAGATTCGTCCGCGTGTATTTGCTTTGACCCGAGAAGGAGCTAAACGCGCCATTGGCCAATTCCATTATGATGTACAACTTGCCGGTGGTATTGTTCTTTCAAATGGAAAAATTGCTGAAATGAAAACCGGTGAAGGAAAGACTTTAACTGCGACTCTTCCTTTAGCTTTGTTCGCACTTGCGGGTCGCGGCGCACATATTGTTACAGTGAACGATTACTTGGCTCGTTGGCAAGCAAGTTTAATGGGAAAAGTTTTTGCTCAAATTGGTTTAAGTACTGCAAGCATTCAGCATGAAGCATCATTTAAATACGATACAACTTTTCAACCTGAACAAGAAGAAATTGATGCAATCGAAGGTGGTACCCAAGGGTTAGTGCTAGATGTAAAGCATATGCGTCCTGTTTCTCGTCAAGAAGCTTACCGCGCCGACATTACTTACGGAACAAACAATGAGTTTGGATTCGATTATTTGCGCGACAACATGGTCCAACAATTTGCTCAACTTCGCCAACGTGAATTGTTCTTTGCAATTGTAGATGAAGTCGACAGTATTTTAATTGATGAAGCTCGTACTCCTTTAATTATTTCGCAACCAGACACAGATCCGACAGATAAGTACTACGAATTTGCAAAAATGGTTGATCGTTTGCAAGAAAATGAGGACTACAACATTGATGAAAAGCACAAAGCAGCAAACCTTACAGATGATGGGATCAACAAAATTGAAGGTATTTTAGGAGTTGAAAATATTTATGACACCACTAAGGGTGTTACTACTTTGCATCATATTGAGCAAGCTTTGCGCGCAAAGACTCTCTATTTAAAAGATCGCGACTATGTTCTTCGTGATGGTGAAATTATTATTGTAGATGAATTCACTGGCCGTCTAATGTTTGGCCGTCGTTACAGTGAAGGTTTACACCAGGCGATTGAAGCTAAAGAAAATGTTAAAATTCAACAAGAAAGCAAAACTTTAGCGACTATTACTTTCCAGAACCTGTTTAGGCTATACGACAAACTTTCCGGGATGACTGGAACAGGAAAAACTGAAGAAGAAGAATTCTTTAAAATCTATCAATTAGAAGTTATTCAAATTCCAACTAATCAGGAAATGATTCGTATTGATCTCCCGGATTTGGTTTACAAAAATGAATCAGGAAAATTCTCAGCGATTGCAAAAGATGTAAAAGAGCGAAACAAGAATGGTCAACCAGTTCTAATTGGTACAGTGAGCATTGCTAAAAACGAGTTACTTGCAGAAGCTTTAAAAAAAGAAGGTATTCGTTTTGAAGTTTTAAACGCAAAAAATCATGAAAGAGAAGCTCAAATTGTCGCTCAGGCAGGTCGCTTTGGCGCAGTGACATTGGCGACCAACATTGCTGGTCGTGGTGTGGACATTTTTCTGGGTGGTAATCCAATAGACAAAGAAGAAGCAGAAAAGGTTCGTAGTGCGGGGGGACTTGCTGTTATTGGTACAGAAAGACACGAATCACGCCGAATCGACAATCAACTTCGTGGACGCAGTGGTCGTCAGGGTGACCCTGGTAGCTCTCAATTTTATGTTTCTATGGAAGATGACCTTATGCGCTTGTTTGGCGGAGCACGAATGCAAAGTATGATGGAAACCCTTCGTATTCCAGAAGATCAACCAATTGAAGCAAAAATGGTTTCTCGATCTATTGAAAGCGCGCAAAAGAAAATTGAAGGCCTGAACTTTGATACTCGAAAACATGTTCTAGAATTTGACGATGTGTTAAATCATCAACGCATGGTTGTGTACAAACGCCGCCGTCGTTACTTGCAAGGTGAAAATGAAGATATCCATGCTGAACAGAATGAAAGCATTAAAGAAGAAATTTTAGATTTACTTCGTGATGAAATTGAGTACATTGTTGAGAGTAATTTTTCCTCTGCAGACAACGAAGAAGCTGCGCTAAAAGAAATTTTTGAAACTGTTAATACAATTTTTCCAGTTGCGTATTCAAAACTTGAAACCGTAAAAGAAGCGATGCAGAATGCTGCTAATCGCGAATTTGTTTTAATCGATGAGCTGTACAAAGGAGCCGTAGAAGCTTTTGAAGCTAAAGAATTAGAAATTGGTAAAGATGTTTACAATAACATCATTAGTTTCCTGTGTTTACAATCTATAGATACGCTTTGGATGGAACACTTAGATACAATGGATCACCTGCGTGATTCAGTTCGTCTTCGTGGTTACGGTCAAAGAGATCCACTTGTTGAATACAAAAAAGAAGGACACGCTCTATTCCAAAGACTCCTTGCCGAAATTGATAAGCAGGTCATTTATTCTGTACTAAAAATTCATACTCATGAAGCTCCTCAGGCAGCTCAGGCTCCAACTAACATTGTGCTTTCAGGGGCAAATGAAAATAGTACTGGCGCCGTTGCGGTAGATGCAACTGCCGATTCAGATCCACGCGCGGCTGGTATTGGTCGTAACGATCTTTGTTATTGCGGTAGCGGTAAAAAATATAAGAAGTGCGGACTGATCAACTCACCAGAACACTCAAAAAACTTAGCTAAATAAAATGATTAAGTTAGGGATTTATAAACATTACAAATCGGAAGATCAGTACGAGGTCATAAGTGAAGCTATATACGAAAATACTGAGGAGCCAGTTGTGGTGTACAAAGCTTTACAGGGAGAGCGATTGACGTTTGTTAGACCACTCGCACAATTTGAAGAATTAGTTGAGTGCAACGGAGAGATAGTCCCTAGATTCACATTAGTAAAAGAAATTTAGATGCTTACTCCAGAAAGACTGCAACAACTATTATTAAACTATAGCGAAGAGGTCAAGCTCTTCTTTTATTCGTATGGCTTGGCTGAAATAGTTCTAGATAAACCAGTTGATCATATCGCGATTAAAGGCCTTGATCGTTCAAAATACGAAGAATTTTTGAAAATTTACGAACCGCTTTCACAGAATCTTAGCATTGAAGCAGTAGGAGCGAGAGATATTGCTTTGGTAGAACTTAAAGTTCCAATGGACGCGGGGACTTTGGGGAAAGTCTCCCTTTTAGAAATTATGGAACCAAAGCCTGGCGATATTCCTACAACCCATGACTTAATCGACCACATTGAAATTTTAATTCCTGACTTATCTGCCATAGAACAAATCTTAGAACATAAAGAGGTAGAATTTAAAAAACAAACCACAAATGATCATACTGCAATCGTGGTTGAAGTAAACGAATGGGGACAAGAAGTAAAATTCGCTGACAAAACTATCAAACATGATCTCTAAAGAAAAAGAGTTAGCAAAAATATCAACAGAAATACTCCAATGTAAATTTTGTTTGAAAAACAAAAGAGGATTGTTGGTAGTTGGTGAAGGATGTAGTAATGCTAAAATTGTTTTTGTTGGGGAAGCACCGGGAAAAGAAGAAATTAAAACTGGTAGACCATTCATTGGGAGAGCTGGTAAACTCCTTCGTGAACTAATAGCTCTAACTCAAATTTCTGAAAAAGATTATTACATCTTAAGTGCCGTTAAATATTTGCCAAAGAATTACATTACTCCCAAACCAAAAGATATAGAGCATGGAAAGCTGCATCTATTAGATCAATTAGCAGTAATCAAACCAAAAATAATTGTAGTGTTAGGGAACACAGCCTCTATTTCTTTGTTAAGCGAAAAGATTAAGATTAGTGAAGATCATGGAAAAGTTATTGTAAGTAAAAATAAAACTGAAGTTGGGCTTAAGTTTTTCCTTAGTTATCACCCAGCCGCAGCTTTGTATTCCCCTAAATTAAAAACAGAGTTAATCAAAGACTTTAAAAAATTAAAGAAAATTATCACTTCCTAAATGCCTAAAACATCTTCACAAAATTCAAAAGTTAGATTACCAAAAACAATTTCTCCACTGAGATATTTTCTAACAATTCACCCGGACTTAGAAAGTTTTACTTTTGTGGGCACAGAAGTTATAGAAATTGAAGTACTTAAATCCTCTAGGTCTATTACGCTGCATTCCACAGAAATTGAAGTTTTAAACGCCTATTGGCAAAGGGGGAAAACAGAATTAGACGTCGGCAGGATTTCTTACAACAAACGCGCAGAAACAGTTACAATTACTTTTACAAAATCTATTCCAATTGGAAAAGGAAAATTACATTTGGAATTTCGCGGATTAATTTCTGATTCACTAAAAGGTCTTTATAAAAGCCAATACAATCACAAAGGCGTACTTAAACATTTAGTGACCACTCAATTCGAGGCAACTAATGCAAGACGAGCTTTCCCTTGTTTTGACGAACCGTCTTTTAAGTCAGTTTTTGAGTTATCTCTAGTAGTTCCAAACACACTTACTGCTATCTCCAATACTATTGAAAAATCGGCTGCTAGACCAACGCCACAAGGGGTAGAACATGATGAAGGGATTAAAGTAATTCACTTTGAACCAACCCCCAAAATGTCTACGTATCTTTTGGCATTTATGGTCGGGGACTTTGAGTCAATTGAAACTAGAACTAAAGATGGGGTACTCATTCGAGTGTTCACTACGCCTGGAAAAATTAATAACGCTAAATTTGCCTTAGAAGTAGCTCGAAAGTCGTTGGAATTTTTAAATGATTATTTTGCAATCCCTTACCCGTTGCCAGTATTAGATATGATCGCAATCCCTGATTTTTCTGCAGGAGCGATGGAAAACTGGGGAGCAATTACTTACCGCGAAACTGCAATTTTAGTTGATGAAAAACATACTGCTTTTGCCGCAAAACAACAAATCGCCGAAACAGTCGCTCATGAATTAGTCCATCAATGGTTTGGGAACTTAGTCACTATGGAGTGGTGGACTCACTTGTGGCTCAACGAGAGCTTTGCTAGCTACATGTCATATATAGTGCTTGATCATATTTACCCGCAGTGGAAAATCTGGACACGGTTTGTGTTGCATGATCAAGCCAACGCTTTACATTTAGATAGCCTAGACAATACTCATCCAATTGAAGTCAATGTAAATCATCCCGATGAAATTTCGGAAATTTTTGATGCGATTAGTTATGACAAAGGCGCAAGTGTGTTAAGAATGCTCCACAACTATATTGGCGCAGATAGCTTCAGAGACGGACTTCGGTATTACTTAAAAAAACATAGCTACAGAAATACAGAATCTATTCACTTATGGGAAGCTTTTGAAAAAGTTTCAAAAAAACCAGTTTCAAAATTTATGAAAAATTGGACTCAAAAGCCAGGGTACCCCTTACTCACAGTTTGTGAAACCAACAATGGCTTGATTGAGTTTACTCAAAGTAAATTTTCCATGAGTGGTAGTAACAAAAAGACGAGAGATACTATTTGGGAAATTCCAATTGGGAACGAATTATTGACCACAAAGAGTAAAAAAATTGCTTTCGAAAGTCCAGTCCTGAAAGTGAATTTAGGAGAGCAGAATTTCCATCGCACATTGTACAGCCCTTCTTTGTTAGCAAAACTTTATCTTCCTATTAAGAATCAAGAGTTAGATTTAGTGGATCGTTTAGGAATAATTAGGGACCTTTTCGCATGCGTTAAGTCAGGAGCTGTTCCGTCATCGGTCTACTTAGAGTTTCTTAAAGCCTACGAAAATGAAAGCGGTTACGTAATTTGGTCTGAAATTCTGTTAGGGATGAAAGAGATCTATTTATTGTTTGAAACAGACAAAGATATTCAGAAGGGTCTAGCAAAATACTACCGCCAACTTTTAGCAAAACCTGTCAAGAAAATTGGGTGGAAAGCAAAAGTGGGCGAGGATCCTTCAAGGGCTCTTCTTAGATCGGTGCTTATTTCTGAATTTGGTTTCTATGGCGATACCGAAACAATCAATAGAGCTGTTAAAGAATTCACTAAACGGCACATTGACCCCAATTTACGTTCCGCAATTTACAGCTTAGTGAGTTTGAAGGGCAGTAAAGTCTACAATGATAAATTAAGGAAGATATACGCAAGCGCCCATCTACAAGAAGAACAGAAGCGAATTGGCAGAGCGCTGATGCTTACACCTAACCAGACGATTTTAGATCAAAATTTAAAGTTTGTACTATCAGGAGAAGTACGATCGCAAGATGCGGCAATCTATATAGCCATAGCGCTTGCATCAAATGTAAATAAAGATTTGCTCTGGAATTGGCTTGTAAAAAATTGGGTTGAAATTGAAAAAAGGTACCGTGGGGAACACCTGCTCGGGTACATCGTGAAAGGATTAGCTGGATTTAATACCCAACAGGATATAAAAAAGATTACCTCTTTCTTCAAAAATCATAAAATCATCTCAATTAACAGGACTTTAAAGCAAACTTTAGAAGTAATTGACCATAAAATTGAGTGGAAAATTAGGGATAAGGCAGATTGCCAAAAAACATTAAGCCAGCTATAATTACAAAGAAATTAATTAACATTTGCATGAATTTTCTGAAAAAACCAATCGTAGGTAAGATTCTGCTTTTAGGTGGTATCTTGCTAGTAGCGTTATCAGCTGCATGGATAGTATGGCCTCATGGCAGTAGAATTGATTTAAATTCTATTAAAATCAATTTTAAAAAAGAGTTTACAGTTCATTTAGGCTTAGACTTAAAAGGTGGGTCTCACCTTGTTTACAAAGCAGATTTCGGTAATATTGGAGAAGGCGATAAGAAAGATGCTTTAAATTCTGTTCGAGACACAATTGAACGCAGAGTCAATAGTTTCGGTGTTTCTGAGCCTTTGGTTCAAATTCAAGGTAATGATCAAATTGTAGTTGAACTTCCTGGAATAACAGATGTAAACAAGGCAATTGACCAAATCGGACAAACTCCATTTTTAGAGTTTAAAACTCAAGGGGATCCAAACAAGCCAAAGCAGGCCGTAGTTGGACCCGACGGTAAAGTTACTGTTGACCCCGCTTCACTTCAAGGTAACTGGGACTCTACTGACTTGTCTGGAAAGCAGCTAAAAAAAGCTAGCGCAGACATCCAGCAAACCGGTAATAACGGCTTAGGAAGACAGGTTATTGTCAGACTTCAATTTGATGATGAAGGAACAAAACTTTTCAGCGAAATTACCTCTGCAAATATTGGTAAGCAAGTCGCAATTTTTCTAGATGGTGAAATAATTAGTGCTCCGACTGTTCAAAGTGCAATTACAGACGGTGAGGCCATTATTTCTGGTAATTTTACAGCAGATGAAGCAAAAAATTTGGCAACCAGATTGAACTCAGGAGCCCTTCCAGTACCAATTAAGTTGGTTTCTCAACAAAATGTTGGGGCCACTCTTGGACAAGAATCAATTCATAAATCACTTATTGCAGGAATTATCGGAATGATAATGATTGCAATTTTCATGCTTGCTAACTATAGATTCCCGGGTGTACTTGCAATTGTCGCATTAATTATCTACACATTAATATCTGTAGCAGTCTTTAAAGTCGGAATTTCTATTACTGCAGTAATCCTAGTAGGGGTATTCTTCTTACTTGGTCTGACGGTCAGTAGGTGGTTTGGCTTGTTGGCAGTTGTCAGTTATGTTGGTCTAATTTTTGCCGGTGCCGTATCTCCTGTAACCTTAACATTGGCCGGAATCGCTGGTTTCATCCTTTCTATTGGTATGGCTGTTGATGCTAACATTTTAATCTTTGAACGTTTAAAAGAAGAAATTCGAGCAGGTAAGGATATTAATAAAGCGATAGATGATGGATTCGCTCGCGCTTGGCTCTCTATTCGTGACTCCAATGTTTCAAGTTTAATCACTACTTTAATCCTTTATATGTTTGGTACCCCATCAATTAAGGGTTTTGCAGTGACCTTGGCAATTGGTATCCTGATTTCGATGTTCACCGCAATCACAATTACCCGCACTTTTTTGAAAGTCTTTGTCACCGGAAAAGTAATGTCGCACCCATGGCTCTTTGGAGTGAGTATGCGTAAGAAAATGGAGAACTAAAAATGAAATTACTAAATTATTACAAATATCTATTCGCTTTTTCAGGAATTATTCTTGTATTCGGAATTGGTTCACTAGCTATTTTTGGTCTTCGCCAAGGGATTGATTTTAAGGGTGGTACTGTCACAGAATTAGAATTCAATCAAAGTTTTGACCAAGAAAAGGTGAAAGCAGTACTTGATTCAAACAATATTCAAGGCTACCAGTTGCAAGCGACTGGTTCAAATGGATTGATCATCAAAACTGAAAATATTGAAAAAGAACAACACGATAAGCTTGCCTTGGAAATACAAACTCAAGTAGGCGAGTATCAAGAAAAAAGATTTGATTCTATTGGTCCAACAGTAGGGGATGAATTAAAGAAAAAAGCACTTTATCAATTGCTTATCGTATCAATTGGAATCGTGGCTTACATTGCTTACGCTTTCCGTAAAGTTAGTCGTCCGATTACTCCTTGGCAGTTCGGTATTGCTGCAATCATTGCCCTTGTTCATGACCTTCTAATCGTCTTAGGTATTTTCTCACTTCTTGGACATTTCTATGGAATCGAAATTGATAGTCTGTTTGTCACAGCGATGTTAACTGTTCTTGGCTTTTCAGTTCACGATACAATTATTGTATTTGATAGAATTAGAGAAAACTTGAAGGTCTATGCAGGCCAATCTACAGAGTTTATTGTTAATCATAGTATCTCTCAAACCCTTGTTCGCTCACTCAACACAAGCTTAACAGTGCTATTTGTATTGCTGGCAATGTTACTCTTTGGCGGAGAAACAATCAAGTATTTCGTACTAGCTCTTTTAGTAGGTATTGCTGCTGGAACTTACTCTTCAATTTTCGTTGCCAGCCCAATTTTGGTACTTTGGCAAAATATTAAGAATAGAAAAAAGTAATTCAAAAGTTAATTTTGAACAACGTAAAAAGCACCCCTTGATTTTCAGTGGTGTTTTTTATTATCCCACATTATTTGACACTGTCCAAAATATATGTTATAATCGGTTTACAATAATATTCCTTAGAAAATAACAGAAAATCATGGGTATTTTAGACACAATTATTGACTCACATCAAAAGGAGTCTTTACAACAATTTGAACTGAATTTAATCATCAAAAAGATTCTTGATCCATTAAAAGAACGCGAGCAAACTATTCTCTCAAAGAGATATGGCCTTTATGGTGAAGAAATGCAAACCTTAAAAACTGTTGGTGAAGAACATGGTTTAACTCGTGAGCGAGTTCGTCAAATTGAAAAAGATTTATTAAAAAATCTAAAACAAGGTGTTCAGCAATTAGACTCATTTCTAACTGCAAGAGACCTACTCTTAACCACAATTACAGAGCATGGCGGTATTATGTCTGAAAAGACTTTAATGGGTCATTTTGGTGCAGAAAGTGGTGAAGAAGTTAATGCTTTGAAGTTCCTTTTGACCCTAATGACTGAATTAGAGCACCACAGTGAAGACGAACATGTAAAACAATCTTGGTCCCGTTTAGGTTTTGATAAAGAATTTTTGAAAGAGTTTATCGCTACAACAAAATCTATTTTAAATACTCACGGTAAACCTTTACAGCCCGAAGAATTTATAGAAAAGTTCACAAAATCTGACTTCTACACAAAATACGAAGCACAATTACCAGAACGAGTGATTATTAACTTCCTTCATGCTACAGCAGGAGTGCACCGTAATCCATATGGTGAATTTGGCCTTCATGACTGGAATGAAATTCGTCCAAAAGATGTTGGTGATAAAGCCTACCTAGTAATGAAGCACCACGGAAAACCAGAACATTATTCTGTCATTACAGATTTAATTAATCAACATGGGTTAGATAAGCGTACTGCTTACAAAGAAACCGTTCATAATAAGTTAATTAAAGATAAGCGTTTTGTGTTAGTTGGCCGAGGAATTTACGCCTTGTCCGAATGGGGATACAAACCAGGTGTGGTGTCTGATATTATCGTAGATGTCTTAAAAGATGCACCAAAACCGTTAACTCGTGAAGAGATTATTGAGGAAGTGTTAAAACGCCGTATGGTGAAGACAAACACAATCTTAGTTGGACTTTCAAATAAGAGTTTGGTTAAAAAAGTGGGTAAAAACTCTTACGAGTTAGCCTAAAGTCTAGAAAGAAAAACAAAAATTACAACATATGATGGAGACTCTTGATATAATTTGGTACCTATTTACTCACGGAGCTTGGATTGCTTTTGTTATTTTAGGAATTGTAATTTTGTTCAAAATCTACATGAACGAGATCCAAGATGCCTACAAAGAAAGTCTGGAGTGGGTGTTCTTAGAAATTAAACCACCGAAAGAAAATGTAGCTAGTTTCTACAATGCCGAGCAGATCTACATTCAACTCCATCAATTGTTTGATAATTTTACTACGCAAGAAAAACTTCTAGAAGGGAAGTTAGTTTTTTGGTTATCTTTAGAAATTGTAAGTTTAGGCGGCACCATCTCTTTCATCATCCGGGCACCTAAGAAGAATCGGGAGCTAGTTGAAGCAGCATTTTATGCGAACTATCAAAATATTGAGATTACTGAAGTAAAAGATTATCTTTCAAATTTTGATTATCATCCAGACGATCCTAGGTTTGAAATGTTTGGCAATGAGTTTGTCTTGCTTCAAAAAGAATCTTACCCGATCAGAACCTACCAAGAATTCATTAGTTTAAAAGGACCAGATGCTAGTGAAAAAGTGGTTGATCCACTTAGCCCGCTTTTGGAAGTATTCTCCAGAATTAGCTTACAAGAGTTTTATGCCTTACAGATTATCATCCGGCCTACTGCAGATGCATCCTGGAAAGCAGAAGCTGAAAAAATTGTTGAGGAACTAGAAGGTGAAAAAGACTTTAACCAGCTAGATGACATTATCAAACAGAAGATTACTGCGATTAAATCCAAATTAGGTAAGCCGGCATTCGATACTAAAATTAGGTTTTTGCACATTGGGCCAAAAGAAGTCTTTAGTGGTGATGCTAAAAAACTAGTATTAAGTCCTATGAAGGTGTTTAGCTCTCCAAATTTCAATGGCTTTAAGCCAGCATTCGCTCCAAAGTTGGATTACAAGATATCTAAAACTTTGGAAGCCCCCCTCATTGACCGATATGTTAGGCAGAGAAAGATAGATATTTTCAAAGCCTTTAAAAGTCGTAGCACTTGGATTGGTGAACCAATGTATGTTCTTAACACTGAGGAGTTAGCGACACTCTACCATTTTCCAATCACAGCAGATGCCACAGTTCCTTCAGTTGAAACAGTAGATATCAAAAAGATTCAACCTCCTTCAAACTTGCCGATTTAATTAAAAACATTTTCCCATGGCTAAAGAACCAGAGTTAATCAATTTTTTTGCAAAAACAAACTTCCGTAATCGGCAAGTGCCTTTTGGTATTAAAACTGATGATCGCCGCCGTCACATGTATATCATCGGAAAAACTGGTATGGGCAAAACCACTCTCATGGAAAACATGGTTATTCAGGATATCAGAAATGGTAAAGGAGTTTGTTTTATTGATCCTCACGGTGACTCTCTCAAAAAAATTCTAGACTATATTCCTAACGACCGCATTAACGATGTAGTTTATTTTAATCCAGCAGATTTGGACCATCCAATTGCGTTTAATATTTTAGAAGCCGTTGACTCAAAATACAAACATTTAGTTGCCTCTGGTTTAATGGGAGTGTTTACCAAAATTTGGGCGAGTATGTGGTCAGCTCGTATGGAATATATTTTGAACAACACTATCTTAGCTTTACTAGATAGTCCTGGTAACACTATGATGGGTATTGTTCGTATGTACGTAGATAAGAAATATCGCAAGCGCATTGTAGACGGGATTAAAGATCCGATGGTCCGTGCTTTTTGGTTAGAAGAGTTTGCAAACTACGCCGAGAAGTACCGCACAGAAGCAGTTGCACCGATCCAAAACAAAGTTGGACAGTTTCTCTCCTCGGCTGTTATCAGAAATATTGTTGGTCAGCCAAAGTCTACAATCGATTTACGTGAAATCATGGATAATCAAAAGA
>CAZXPB010000019.1:0-17394 GCA_964642585.1 uncultured Candidatus Saccharibacteria bacterium | reverse complement strand
TTTCTTGATAAAAACTTTATGAAACCAGAAGACGTGTTACACAATTGGTCAGAGTTCGATGGAATTAACATCTCTGAGCTTGACATAAAAAAGCCTACAAGTGGCTTACTTAACAAAACTTTTCTGATTAGACTGTCAGGAAAACTTTTTGTACTTCAATGTGTTCATCCTGCAGTTTCAATGGACGGTGCGATGAATAATTATTTTCACGTGACACAGTTTTTAGATAGTATACACCTCCCAACTCAACTAGTTTTACCAACAAAAAATTCAAAACTTTGGATAGAAGATAGTACTTCAGGATGGAGATGGAGACTACTACTGGGAGTTGAAGGTGAAGTCTTTAATCAATCTTCTGATATTAACTTAGCGAACGAAGCAGGTAAGCTCTTAGGTTTTACTGATGCGATTTTAAATACATACCCAAAAGACCTTGAGCAAGGAAGGAGCTCGCACAAGTATGAATTACAGATTGAAAAGCTAGCAGAACATAGGAAGACACTTTCTGAAGACCTTGACCCAAAGATCCGTGAAGCAAGTCAGTTGCTCCACGAACAGCTCCCAACCCTTTTACTACCAGATGACCTGCCAAAGAGGATTGTTCACGCTGATCCGAAAATTTCTAATTATCTTTTCACAAAAGAGGGGAAGGGTATTTGTATGATTGATTTCGATACTCTCCAAATTCTAAGTCCCCTATTTGAAATTGCAGACGCAATCCGGTCATGGTGTGGTGGTTTAGAAGATGATCCTAATAATTCATTTCATGGTGAAATATATTCTGCTCTCCTTTCTGGATACCTAGTCAATTCAAAAGGGCTTCTCTCAGAGAGAGAGCAATCCCTCATCCCCCAAGCTTGCAAACTTGTTATGCTTGGACTTACAGCTCGGTTCCTAATTGACTATGTTGAAGATTCATATTTTGGTTGGAACGAAACCAAATATAAATCTCGCAAAGACCACAACAAAGCGCGCGTGCTGGGTCAACTTTCACTGTACCTAAGCTACCTCAAGTTCCAATAAAGATTTGATAAAGTTTTAATAAAGTTATAGAATTCCCTCAAGACTAAGGAGAAAAATATGGAAGAAAAAGTATTAAAAGAAGCAACAGTTGTTTTTCTCCTCAGTGGAGAATATGTGTACCTTGCCAAAAAGCTTCAAAAAATTGGCGCAGGTAAATTAAACAGTTACGGTGGTGGTCTTGAAAATTTAGAGACAGTAGAGCAAGCCGCTATACGAGAACTTCGAGAAGAGTCAGGAGGAAAAATTGATCCAACACTTGGAATCCGAGCACGGGTTGAGGATTTAGAAAAAGTTGCAATCATCGACTTTCACAATACGAAAGAAGACGATACAATATTTGTTGCGAAAGTGCATTTCTATTTTTTGAGAAATTGGACAGGTACTCCAGTAGCAACCGATGAAATGGATCTTCCTGAGAAGTATCACACTGAAAATTTACCGCTTTCAGAAATGATGCCAGGTGATAAAGATTTTTTGCCACAAATATTTTCTGGGAAAAAAATAGTTGGTGCCATCTACTACAAAAACAGGCAATCAGAAATGATCAAGCCATCTGAAATTTTTGAAGTTGAAGAACTGCCAAACTAAAAAGCGACCACAACTGTGATCGCTTTTTTTATTTTTTCTCTAACCGAATTTTATCTTTCCAATAAATATAATTCTCTACATAATAGTCTTTAATTATTGGAAGATTTTCATTATAGAAAGCTAACTCAGAATCCTCAAGAGGTTCTTTCTTCATGAGCTTATTATCAATTCTCCATACTTCTTTGAGAATTAAATTTAGGTTTTCATCTATTGCCATATAAATTTAATTAAGAACATCTTAGTGGCGGAGAGGCAGGGATTCGAACCCTGGGTACACTTGCATGCACAATGGTTTTCGAAACCATCCCATTCGACCACTCTGGCACCTCTCCATAAATATTTAGTCTTCCGACAATCGCATGCGTGGGAAGAATATCATTTTTACAAATTTAAATCCATCATCCTCTTTAATCATCGCTAATTCAATAGTCCCCTCTGTTACCAAAATGTTATCCGAAAATTCTTCGTAAGTTCCACTGAGGTGGAACAGGTAATGACTAAAACTTAATTTTAATTTTGGGAAACGCATTAATCGTTTTTGTTTCCGAGTTGCCCATCTGGCTACAACTGAAATAAATTCCTGCTTAATATAAGGTAAATCTGAAAAGCCTTCAATCACAGTGGCGTCTGCAATCATTCCGTCTAATTTTTCAACATCGCCAGTATTTGCGGCTTTTGCAAACGCATCAAGTGCTCTGCGAATATTAAATCTATCTTCAGTGTTTACCGATGAATCAAAATCTAATTTAGTTTCTGTAACTATTTCCATTAGTTAAGTATAACAAAAAACACCCACTGGGTGTTTCATGATTTGTTTTACAATTAATTTTGTGTTGTAGCGCTTGCATCTGCAGGAATATAATTTTTCACATCTTGTAATTGCTGAATTGATGAACGCCATTCATCAGAAGTGCTTTTTAAAGCAGGAATTACACCAATCACGGTCAAGAACCACCCAATTAGAACCAAGGCAATCGCTGCTCCGATAATTGACCCAAGTCCGTACAAAGTTCCTTTCGCAAAAGAGAACCAAAGATTTCCAAGTTTTCTATCAATCTTTACAAGATTTTCATTTATCGCAGTCAATTTATTGTTATCGAATTGTTCGTTCATTTGTTTGTTTTCATTGGTCTCCCCAGCAGGAATCGAACCTACATCGTCTCCTTAGGACGGAGCTGCTCTATCCATTGAGCTACAGGGAGGAACCTAAAAGTTAATAGTGATGTTACAATTATAACATAATGAACTATCTATCAGATAAAAACTGGCCGTCAGGTAAAACTCAAGCCTTGCTAACTAAAGTTGCTCAAGTTTTACTTATATTGATAATAGTCAGCGTCCCCTTCTCTATCCGATACGTGATAAGTTCCACGTGGAACTTTCAACTGGGTGCTTATTCAGATTTTACTTCTTTCTCTATATATATAAGTGATTTTCTAATTCTTGGGTTTATTACAACTGTTTTATTTATCAAAAAAGGTGATAAGCCTGTTAGTAAGCTGTGGAAAATAAGTGGATTAGTACTTGTAGGATGGTTAATCCTAGAATTAGTTATACACAAACTAAATTTACCAGAAGTTTATTTCACTTTCAGACTAATAGGTTTACTCCTATTTAGCTATTCTTTATCAAAAATTGCTGTTTCACGTGAAAAAATCGCCTGGTTATTTACAGGCCTTGGTTCTGTACAGGCTCTAATTGCCCTTATACAATTCACTTTTCAGCATTCATTGGGTTTAAGATGGATCGGTGAATCAATTTTTTCAATTGATACACTTGGTGTAGCAAAAGTTGTTTCTGACGAACTAACTTTGGTTAGGGGGTATGGAACATTCCCCCACGCCAATATTCTCGCTGGATTTTTAGTTATATCTACTTTACTTAACATATATTTACTTAACAAAAGCTCACAAGAAGAATCTTCAGATTTCAAACCAGAACTATCTAAAATTCTTCTGTACATAATGTTATTTATAAATACTTTTGGTTTGTTTATCAGTTTTTCACGTGGTGGGATATTGGCTTTAGCGGTTGCCATTTTATTCATACTATCTAAACTTGTTTTAAATAAGCAATATATTCCCTTCAGGAAAGTTATTGTTTCATGTGGAACAGTATTCGCTATTTCTACAGTATTTCTTTTCCCGTTCCTGAGCAGTAGAATTACTGTATCTGATCAAGCTTCACACGAACGAACGCTTTACAATTCTATTGGAGTGGAGCTAATAATAAATAACCCAATTCTGGGTCATGGATTAGGACAAAGCTTGCTTCACATGAAACAAATTTCCGATACTAGTTTTGGCATCAGGCTAAATCCTTGGGAAATCCAACCAATTCACAATTTTTGGCTTATTTCTGCTGCAGATTTAGGAATAGGCTCAATATTTGTCTTTCTTTTGCTCATAATCCCAATCTTTGGCTTATTTAAGAGCTTATCAGAACCAAAAGATTTTTGGAGATTAACATTAACCTCAACTTGGGTAGCGATTCTGTGTCTATTTATGATTGATCATTATTTCTACACCATCTGGTCAACCCAAGTTTTGCTTTGGTTCTTTGTAGGGGTAACGCTCTCCACAGTTCCACGTGAAGCAAATCCGAATATACAAAAAGTTACATAAGTTAACAAATCTTAACTACTACCACGTGAAGTAGTTACAAAAAACTACATAACTATATACATATGCACAAGAATTACTATAACTTAACAATAGCTAACAATCTTATTTGTGGTACTCTTTCTTCGCAATGATAGTACAAGCCCGATAGATTTGCTCTTCAAGTACAATTCTGGCTAGGTTATGCGGAAAAGTAAGCTGACTGAGTGAAATCGTGTAATTGCTATACTCTTTCAGAGACTGATGAAGCCCAACACCACTTCCCAGAACAAAGACAATTTCTTGACCAATTCCACCAATCCTCTCAAGAAACTGAGCGAAATCCACAGAATTTCGTTCCTGCCCTTTTTCTTCAAGAAGAATTATTATCCCATCATCTGGTAATTGTTTCACTATCTGCTCTGCTTCTTTTATTTTTGCTTTTTCAACTTGATCCATCGATTTATATGGCACTTCGGGTAATTCTATTACTTTCACTTTCGCAAAAAGGGATAATCGCTTTAAATATTCTTTTTCCAGCTCTAAATAAGCCTTTTCTTTAAACTTTCCTAAACAAATTATTTTTATCTTTAACATAGATTTATCTTATCATACATAATAAAAAACACCCCGTAGGGTGTTTTAGCTCGAGCTAGATATTGAATAGTTTCAAAAAGAGACTTTCAAGATAGTTTGACTTTAAGTTTGTGAAATAAACTACTAGAACTGCAGCCAACATGACAGTATTTAGCACTACGAGTCTAATTAGATCATTGGTGATGATCTTGTACTCTGCAGAGTGGGAGGAAGCAGGGGATACTGCAGACATTCGACCGGTAGAACCATCAACTGTTGAAGATTCTTCACGAGAACTACGATCACGGAATTTGTTGCGATTTCGTTTTGACATAGATACAGTATACCAACGCTCAATTGTGTTTGCAAGTTTTTACCAGTCCTTTTTTCGCTAAATTTTTGATTTGGACTGAACTCAATTTGAGTGCTACAATACTGCTACTATGAGTACAACGATTTTAGTTTACGCAGCGCTTACTACTGGCATATTAAGTTTGATTATTGCCATTTTAGCATTTTTGTCTGCAGGGAAAATTAGAGCCTGGCGCAAATTTTTTGGATCAGATCATGAACCAGAAAATTTAGAAGAAATAATAGAGCAGCTAGTCGCCAAGTTAAAACAACTTGAGGCAAATGGGAAACAGACTCAAGAAACTCTTGAACAAGTTTCCGCGCAATTAGCTACAGCCACTCAACATGTTTCCGTTGTTCGTTACAACGGCAATGGTGATGATGGAGGAAATTTAAGTTTCTCAGCTGCTTTGCTTGACGCACATCAAACTGGAATTATAATTACAAGTCTACACGGCAGACAACAAAACCGAATCTATGCAAAGGTTGTCACACAAGGTGTAAGTGAAAGTACTCTCAGTGACGAAGAAAAAGAAGTTTTAATCCAAGCACTAACAAAGTGATAAATTAAAAAGTTTTTATAATTAATAATTGCCTACGGGCACAGAGGTAAATTTATATGGCACAAGATAATATGGCTGCTGCTGAAACAGTTGTAGGCCCATCCGTAAAGATTCAAGGAGATTTAAATTCAGAGGGAAATATTCGCATTGAAGGAGCTGTTGCAGGAAAAGTGCAAACTACTCAAAGCGTACATGTAGGGGATAATGCGAAAATTGCTGCTGATGTTCAAGCTGGTAATGCCATCATTGCAGGCGAAGTACAAGGTAATATTCGCGTCACAGAAAGCCTCATTTTACAGTCTACAGCGCGCGTTGCAGGCGATATTGCTTGTGCAATTTTGCGAGTAGAAGATGGTGCACAGTTCACTGGAAAGTGCAGTATGAAAGGAGCTGTAGTAGACAAACAATCCGGCACACTTAAGCCAGCAACAGGTGTTGGTAAAAACAATAGTCCAGAACCAGAAGACGAATAATTTCTCTAGATGTATTTCTATATCCTAGACGGACAAAATATTCCTGAAGCGCAGTTTGAACGCGCTCAAGTAACTCTCCAAGGACTCTTGGCAGAGTTTAAGGTGTCTGGGGAAATGGCGCGTGTAACAAGCATTCGAGGAATTGCAGAACTTGTTGAGACTGCAAGTGAGCGGGGAGTGAAAACTTTAATTGCATGTGGCACTGATGACACCTTTAATTTTATGCTCGCGTACTTAAAAGGGCGTGACTTTGCATTAGGGTTCATCCCCATGACAGACAACTCAAACCTTGCGCAAATTTTAGGATTAGATAATTTACATACTGCGGTTAAAACGGTCGCCGGTAGAAGAATTGAGAAGATGGATCTTGCAACTTTAGGTGATAACTATTTCATTTCACAAGTTGAATTTGGTATGGCTTCCAACAAAGCACAGAACACAGGTTGGCTCAGTGGACTGCGCAGTATGGCAGCAACAGAATACAACTTACAAATTCGTGTAGATGATTCCTACACAATGGATATCACTTGCCTTGGAGGTACTGTGACTAACTCCCGCGCAACGTCTAGCAGTAACTCCACAATCGCCAATCCGACTGACGGACTTTTGGACCTCATGATTTTAGAGAAGATGGGGAAAGTAGACGTTTTAAAATACAAGCCAGACATTGCAGAAGGGAAGCTAGAAAATATTCCTGGAACTTCTGTAATTAAATGTAAGCAAGTAGAGTTTTTGGAGCCACGTGGTTTTCCACTAACTATTGCAGGACGTACCTTTGCAAAAGTACCGAGCGTGGTACGAATTTTCCCAAGACAGCTGCGAATGATTGTAGGGAAGAATAGGACGTTTTAATTTAAAAAGAACTCGCGCAAGCGGGTTTTTATTTCTTCGCTTTTATTTAAAACATTTTTTGGTTTTCATTGGTAAAACTTTAAGTTTTCTTGAACATGATTATTTTATAATATGATAAAATAATTAAAACAAAGAATGACTATGCCAGACCTATCAACAAAATTTGATAAGCTAGATAGAACAGTTACGAACCTAGTAGAGACTGTTAACGTTCTATCTGAAAAGATGGATGCCGGTTTTGCTCGAGCAGATGAAAACTTGGAAAAGCTAGCAATTATGGTTGCAAGAGGGTTTGAGGAAACAAACAAACAATTTTATTCTTTGGAAAACAAATTGGAAACCGAAGTGACTCGGTTAGACATTCGCCTAGATCAAATGGCTCCGAATTTTGAAATAAAAGACTTAAATAAACGGGTTAACAAGCTTGAAGAAAACTTGAATGTAACATAGCTTAAATAAAACCATCATAAAACCGCTCAACAATGAGCGGTTTTGTTTTATCTACATTTATCTGCCCAAAGATTAGACTTTGTTTCGGTTGCCCGCAAACAAAGTGAGGAGAGAGAGTCTTCAGGCAGGTAGGTGGATATAAAGAAGAGTGCGGGTAAATAGAGTTGCATAAATTTACCCGCACAAAATTAGTAACCTCCGGTGTGACTACAGTCGCAGCAACCCCACCCCTCACAGGACAGACAACGTCCGTCCTGTGAGCTCCGTGCCGACGAGCGAGAAACACACTCTTCCCACTCGAGAGGTCTCCAACGAAACCTTAAGTGGAAAGTTTGGCTTTGCCCGTAGAGGTTAACCTCATCCGAGCAAAACACAATCTCCCCCTCAATAGGGGGATTTTCAAGGAGCTTGTAATACTCCTCGATCCTCGCTTGCGCGAGGTCTTCTGTGAATTTGTCCAACCTGCGGTGGCCTATGCAAACATGGCCACCCTTGAAGAATGGCCGGAACTTTTCCGGCACAGTGTTTTTTTTTGTTTTCACTTTCCCTCCTTTTCCCGAACTTAGCCCCGGGTTGCTCTAAAATTTTGAAGACACAAACCGAATTGCTTCTGCCTTCAAAAAAGTGGGGAAATGAAAATGTAACGACGAATCGTTTTTCCACTTCCCACCAAAGACTCTACTCGTTCTGAATAACCTCGATCTGTCTGAAGATCTCAGCATACCCACCGGCTGTCAGCCAAGTAAGTACTTCTAAAACCAAGATGTCCAGGCCTTCAGTCAAACTCTCTGTACTCTTTTCGATTTCATCGAAAATAAACACACGAGCGGTCGACTGCAGGTCGAGATGGTTACCATCAACCTTTTCAATAAATTCCGTGAGGAACTTTTCAAAAAGTTCTGGTGTCCATTCACGGTTGAAGGCGACGGGGTGCTCTGGGTAAACATCCTTGCCGAACCTTTCCTCATGTTTGAACGGCCAGTCTCCTGCGGGGAGAAACTTTTCCGTACAGCTTAAAAAGTCACAAGAAAGTTCAAGCTCTGGAAACAAACCATAAATAATTGTGGCAATTTCCGTTGCGTCGAGAGCGACCTCTTCCAAGGTAACAACCTCGGAAGTTTTGTGGAATCTTAAAATCATGGTATCCTCCTTAACTTTCTTCTGTCTCTTTCATCCGCGCCTTAAAGGTTATGCAAAAGTAAAGTGTCCAGAAAGTATTGTATTTTAGGGTTACCCCTATCTTAATTCGGAAGAAATTCTAAACTAAGAAAGGAGGGAAACAGTGTTGTGCGAACAATGTTTCCCAAGTTTAGGACACAGGCCGTCCCAGGCTCACCACTACGCAGGTGACGCGGATGAAATTTATAGTCCATCATTCACGCAAATTGCCATCTTGCGAATTGTTTACCGGTTGGCTAGACCGGCAATTTCAAACTAACAGCGCGGTTTGCGCGCTTGTAACCTGACATCTGCCAGGTTTAACTTGGCCGTATCCGGCCAAGAGAAACCTTCTGCTCCCCGAACCGCCCAGCGGACGGTCGGGAAACCCCCGAACTGCCCGTGCCACTCCGCAAGGAGTGTTCCTGTCGCCTGACTAAAGCCAGGCAGCACGATCTCCGCGGCGGCGCCGCGGAGAAGATCTTCCCTCTGCGGAAGGGAAGACACCACCTCGCGGATTTGCTCCGCGAGTTCCTGTCCATTGCTGGACAGGTTGACCCCCACGAGGGGGCTGAGTTCAAATCCGTCCACGGGGTGGCCGGAAAAATTGATCCTAATCATTTTTTCTCCTCCTGGACTTCAATGAACACTTCAATCTGCTAGGTACATTCCTAGATTTTCAGATTTAGTTTCCATCGTTCCAGTGAAATGCTGAGGGATAATTATCTTTGCTATAGAGCAAACATCGCGATACCCCTCCAATTCACTGGAAAACCAGAAAAGAAAAATAATTTTAATGTACCCTCCTCATAACAAGGAGTGTTCCTGCCACTATCGGTTAAGACCGATACCGACAGGTTGCACTCGTTGCTATCGTTGTTCTTAGTTGGCTTCGTCATCGGTAGAAAACCCGATAACTCTTGCTACACACTAAGCGATTAGCTTATCTACTATTTCCTAGCTCTCTCCTCTACTAACTTTCGTTTATAGAAGTTACTAGGAACAGGGAAGCCTATGACTTTCAACGGTCTAGTATTTCCTTTTCGTAAGATTATCGCCTTATCTCTAAGGCCACCGCATATTTTAACTTTTACTTTACTCTCTCCTTTAGAGAGAAGCTTTGAGAAAAAATTCTTTTCTTCCCAGAACCTCTATCTAAAGCTTTTATTGTTTTCCCCCTTCCTTACCTTGATGAGAACAGTATACCAGAGTTTTGACTTTTTGTCAATAATCTGTGATAAAAAAGATACAAATTGTCACAGACTATTTCAAATGTTGATTAGAATTGGTATATTTTGTGATTGGTTTTGTCACAAAATCTTGACAACTTTTACAAAAGAGAGTATACTGTAAGTAATATGGACTCAGAAAAACAAACAATTTCGTATCAGCAAACACTTTCGCAGGCCGGTCTGACACCAGACCAAGCTGTTATATATGAGCTTTTACTTAAGAATGGCGCGCTTCCTGCTGGCAAAATACATCAAAAAACCCCTTTTAAAAGGGGGTTGGTGTACAAACTACTAGATCAGTTGTTAGAAAATGGTTTGGTTTCAAAGAACGATGCACCAGGTAAAGTTGCTGTTTTCGAACCGGCGCACCCACTAAAACTCAAAGAACTGGCTGAAAAGAAAGAAGAACAAGCTAAGAATGCGCAAAAAGCTTTGTCTGGAGTTCTTGACTCGATGACTTCCGAGTTCAACTTGGCAGTAGGAAAACCTGGCGTGCAGTTCTACGAGGGGATTGAGGGGGTTAAGAAAGTTGCTTATGACAACCTTACAACAAAAAATCCGATCTTAGCTTACGTTGATATGGCAACAATCAATAAAGATTTCAATGAGATTAACGAGAAATATGTGACAATCAGAAAAAGGTTAAAAATTCCAAAGTACAATCTCGTAAGTCAAACCCCTGAAAACCTTGCTATCCTAAAAAACTATAATCGAGATATCACTGACATTAAAGTCATAAAAAATTCCGGAACGATGAGATTTTCTAGTATGATGCAAATTTACGATGATAAAGTAAGCTATATCACTTTCAATCCTGAGCGGCTATTAGGAATAATTATTCAGGACTCTTCCATTGCAGAACTGCATCGCCAAATATATCTCAATACATGGGAACAAGCTTTGCCACTTGACGAAGCAATAAACAAACTGCCTTAACTGGCTGTTTGTTTTTTAACTTTAGGCGTAAACAAAAGTTTAACTTCTTTCTCTCCAAAATGTTCTGTGTCATCTATAACATCAAAACCCATTACCTGATATTTTTTTAGCATCGGGTTATTTGGATTTGTTTCAGCTCGAATAGGTAGACCAGATGTTGTTTGCTCCTGTAAGGCTTGAGCCAAAAAGATTTCACCAATTTTTCCACCCTGATAAGAAACATCAACATTAAACGCACCAGCATGAATGAACTGTCCTGCAGTATCTTCATCAAGTGAGAATTTAGCAAAGGCCACAATTCGATTGTCATGTTTTAACACATAAAATCTAGATTGATTAGAAGAAAAAGATTCGTTTAATTTTTGCAGTAGGTAATCTAAATATTCCTGAGATGTTTTATGTTGCCAATTTGCTCGATATAAATTCTGCATTTGGGTTTTATCTTCTACAGATAACGAAGATCCTAAAATTTGTTCAGGTGTCACACCAACTATATCGCCAAGTTTCTCCCCAGATTTTAAAAACTCTTTGATGCTTTGTGCTGCCAACAAAGCTTCTCTTTCTAGGGAAGCGAGATGTTTAGACGCTTTAAATATTTGATCACTGCTATCGTTAAAAGCTGACAGCAAAACAGTATTTGCTCGGTGCATAATGTTTAGCTTAATCTGAATAACCAACTCGGGGCTATTCGCTAATTCTTGCGGGTGATGACTTTGCAAATAGGACTCTACATCATGAGTTGAATCTACTATGAATGAATACCTATCAAATAATGCCTTTAGCGCTGTTTTATGCTTAGGTTCGTTTTCACCTAATGAATTAATTTCAGGTAAATATTTTAATAATAAATCTTTGTCCAACGACAAAAGTGTCTTTACTCCATGAAGCCCATATTCTTTGGCGAGAGTTCTAATATTCTCTGTTATTGTATCGCCACCTTCATCAGCGATGAATACAACAGCGCCTTGTTCAGCAAAACTTAAATCACGAAATTTAACATCAGAACCAGTAAATAATTCGTCATCAAAATAATGAAAATAATTAGCGGCAAATCTCTCTAAAAAAATTTCTTGCTCTTCCTTTGATTCGCTATTCATTGTAGGCGAAAATAAAAACGAGCGGTAAGTCAATTCCAATAACTGCGCTTGCAGTTCCTGTTGTTGACCATCCAAACCTTGTAACTGGAAATACTTTTGCAAACTTTTACTATCTTTACGAAACACACCGACTTCTCCATTACCCGTAACTCTTTGAATAAAATAGTCTGGGGAATTAAAGCTTCCTAAATCAAAACGTTTACCCAGGAACTCAACTCCATCTTGACCAACATCAACAGCTTCTCCATGAAGTTTGTACAACAAAGTTAAAGCAATTCTTTTATCTAGGAGGTCATCACTTTTTGCCAACTTCAATAATTCAGTAGCAGCTTGAACAGAATCATTGTTGCGGAATACTTCTAGTACATTTTCAAAATAATATGGAGCAGCTGCATCTTGCAACTTAATCGTTTCAACTACTACAGAAATTGTGTTAGGATCTTGCTTCTTAGCTAAAATTTCAAACAGAGTATTGCGCAAGAGAATTTCAGTTGCTTCCTCTGAATAATATCCTTGACCAGAATATTTTTCGTTATCTTCAAACTGATAGGATAATCTATCCAATTCACTCTCACCACCTGTAGTCCATTCAATTCCACCATCTTTCTGAATTACTTTTAATTCCCCGGCTACATTGCTTACATTGGTAGTTCTATTTTTTATTTGCTCGTACTCCTCTTGATATATAAGTTTATCCATCCAAACCAACATTTCCTGTGTTGTAGTAATAGTTTTTTTGGAATCAGTTTCACCAAGAGCGTCTGCCAGTTCCAATGCATAACGAAATTCTGGTGAGTGATCAGATTCTTCATCATAAGTAAAAACCTCCAAACCAATTGATGGCAAATTGTTTTGCTGAATCTTTTCAGACAAGTAATCAGCAAAGTCGGGATGTACAGACATCGTAGCAATTAGCTGTTTAATAGAAATAGATAAATCTGTTTTATCTTTTCCTCTCAATTCCTCAGCCTCATCAATTTTTGTGCTATAAAGCAACTCATGGAACATAATTGGTAACTCAGATTTTGCAAGCAAATATCTATCTTCAAACATATTCCTAGACAAATCTAGAAGGCTAGCCCAGTTATGTTCTTCTAAAAGGCTAGCGAATTGCCTTTGGTAATGATCAATTTTCCTTTTTTCTTCTTCATTAAGTTCTGAGGAAGTGACTTCTGCATCATTAGACGGATCATTTTTAGCCTCTGATTCGTCTAAATCTTTGTTTGGCGAGAATTCTACAGGATTTTCATACTGTGAAAATTCACTGCCGTTTATAAATGTTTCTTTTCCCATAACCAAATTATACCACCTATTTTATCAAAAAAGCTTGCTTTTTTCTTCATTTTGCAGTATAGTTAATCAGTTATGAACTTATCATCTTTATCTCACGAACTAAATATCTCTATTAATGAGCTTCGAGCGCAAGCCAATGCAGCCGGTTTTCGTATTTCTCCTCGTGCAAACAAGATAGATAATCATTTAGCCAAGCAAATTGCTGAGGCATTGAAACCAAAACCAAAGGTAGATCCTAACGCCCCTAAGCCAGCAGCGAAAGTTGTTTCATTACCAGCGTTCATCAAAGTTCGAGATTTTGCCCAACTTTTAGAACTTCCTGTGACAAATGTCATTAAAGCTCTTATCCAAAACGGTGTAATGGCCACTATCAACGAAGAAGTGGATTTTGAAACTGCAACTATCATTGCTCAAGATTTAGGTTTTGAAGTCGCCAGCGAGCAAACTACAGAAGTGAAAGAATTTGGTATTGGATTCCTACAGGAAAGCCTACAAGATGAAGCTGATGGAAATAAAGATGGGCAAGAAACCCGTCCACCAATTGTAGCTGTTATGGGTCATGTTGACCATGGGAAAACTACTTTACTAGACGCAATTCGCAAAGCAAGCGTAGTGGATACTGAAAGTGGTGGTATTACTCAACACATCGGTGCTTACCAAGTTAAACACGATGGCAAATTAATTACTTTTTTAGATACTCCAGGGCACGAAGCGTTCGTTGAAATGCGCGCGCGAGGAGCTAATGTAACCGATTTAATCATTTTAGTTGTTGCCGCAGACGATAGTGTTCGTCCTCAAACAATTGAAGTTATTAATCGCGCGAAATTTACCAACACTCCGTTAATCGTCGCGATTAACAAAATAGACAAAGAAAATGCCAACGTCCTAAAGACCAAGCAAGAACTTGCTGAGCACGGCGTGCTAACAGAAGATTGGGGTGGTAAAGTTATCGCTGTAGAAATTTCTGCAAAACAACATATTGGAATAGATAAACTTTTAGAAATGGTTTTGCTGCAAGCAGAAGTAGAAGAATACAAAGCAAACCCAAATGGTAAGACACTTGGCACTGTAATCGAATCTCATGTTGCTCAAGGTAAAGGAGCAGTTGCAACAGTCATTGTTCAAAACGGAACTTTACACGTTGGTGATATTATTGTAGCCGGCACAGGCTACGGTCGCGTTAAATCTTTAGAAGATGAAGCTGGGAAGAAATTAAAATCTGCAGGCCCAAGTAGACCTGCACTAATTTCAGGTTTTTCAGATTTACCGCAAGCTGGAGATATTTTACAAACTCTTGAAAATCTTGAAGAAGCTCGGGAAATCGCAACTAATGCACAAAAAATTAAACATAGCCGCAAACTTTCAAATCGTAGCAGTCTTCAAGGGGACAGCGAATCTAAAACTTTGAACTTAATTATGAAAGCCGATGTAGCAGGATCACTTGAAGCTATTAAGCAATCACTTGCTAAACTAAAAAATGAAGAAGTACAAATTAATATTCTTAGCGAAGGAATTGGTGAAGTAAACGAAAACGATGTGCTTCTTGCAGACAGCAGTAAAGCAACTGTGATTGCTTTCCGCGCTAAGACAAATCCGAAAGCAATCAACTTAGCTAAACAAAAGAAGGTTGCTGTTGAAAGTTATGATGTCATTTACGAACTTCTTGAAAATATTACAAGCGCTGTAGTTGCAATGTTTACTCCGGAAATGGAAAAAGCGACTTTTGGAAAAGGCACAATTCTAGCAATCTTTAGAACTGAAAAATCTCAAATGATTATTGGTGGTAAAGTTGATGAAGGCGAAATTCGTAAAAACAAGCCAGTCGCCATTTGGAGAAAGCTTACTGCTGAAGAAGTGGCTGCCCTTGAAGCAAATCAAACTGAGACAGAAGAGAAAGAACAGATTGCAGGAATAAAAGGCTATAAAGAAATTGGGCGTGGCGAAATTGTTGAGCTACAACAAAGCAAAGTAGATACTAAAGAAGTCGCCCGTGGGAATGAATTTGGGATGAAACTAAAGACCCAAGTGAAGCTAGAAGAAGGTGATATCATCGAAAGCTTTGAAGAAACTTTAAAGCAAAAGACACTTTAAATTACTTTTTAAAACCGCCCTCTGGCGGTTTTATGTTACCCTTGCAAAACCGTTTAAAATTTGTTATATTATCGTATTATGGCGCAACCAAAATCTGGCAATCGAACAGAAAAACTTAACTCACTCATCCAGCAAATTGTTGGAGCGAGTCTTTTTGAGTATCTGCACGGACAAGAAGGAATCGCAACTGTATCTCGGGTAGAAACTAGTGGCGATGCGCGTTGGGCAAAAGTTTGGGTTTCAATTCTCGGGGGTGATGATGACAAGATTTTTGCAACACTTAATAAAAATATTTACGACATTCAAGGTAATTTAAATAATCAATTAGGGATGAAGATGACTCCGCGCATTTCATTTTACTTAGACACCGATCCGCGGTACGCGCAACACATCGATGAATTAATTAAAAAAGTTCACGAAGCAGACAACACAAATTCTAATTAACGCTGATGGAAAATTTTAGCACTGCAAAATTTGATGAAGCAAAATTGCTTTTAGAAAACTCTAAATCTATTTTACTAACTACACACGAACGAACCGATGGTGACGACCTCGGTTCTGTTTTAGCTCTGGCTCACTTATTAAAATCTAAAAATAAAAAAGTAAGCGTCGTAATTTCTGGGGGAGTACCAGACTCGTTGCAGTTTTTACCCTTGAGTGAAATTGTAACAGAGCAGATTAGCAAAGAGGTTGAATCAGATTTTGATCTACTTGTAATTTCTGGATGTTCAACTCGCGAACGAACTAATCACTCCGAAATTTTGAATTTACAAATTCCAATTTTAAACTTAGATCATCATCCTGATAATAAAATGTATGGCACTGTAAATGTAGTTGATGCCGCAAAAAGTTCTGTCGCAGAACTAACTTACGATCTGTTTAAATACTGCGACTGGGAGATTTCCTATGAATCTGCAGTTTGCTTGCTAACTGGTATTGTGACTGACACTGGAATTTTCATGCATAGTAACACAGCGGCAAGTACCTTGGCTGCTGCTAGTGAACTAGTTGCCCGAGGAGCGCGAATCTCTACTGTCACAAAACATACATACGAAGGTAGAGACATAAAAAGCTTGAAGGCGTGGGCGAAGGCAATTGATAATGCTCATTTTGATCCTGAAAAGCAAATGGTTTACTCAGTCATAACAGCAGAGGAATTGGAAAGTTTAGACTACCCATCAATGGAAATTTTTCAAGGACTAGCTGAAACTTTAAACAAAATCCCAGAGGCGAAGTTCGCCATGTTTTTAAAACAAGATGAAAACCAAATTAAAGGAAGTTTACGGAGCGAAACCCATAAAGGGGTAGATGTGCAGGCGATTGCGAAAAGTTTAGGCGGGGGAGGACATAAACTGGCAGCTGGATTTAGCATATTAGGGAAACTTGCAAAGGATTCCCAAGGAAAGTGGAAAGTTGTGAGGTAAATTTATAGTGTCAAAAAAAACACGCCTGGCGTGTTTTTTTTGGTGCGCGGAAGAGGACTCGAACCTCCACACCCGTAAGGGCACTACCACCTCAAGGTAGCCTGGCTACCAATTACAGCACCCGCGCAGAGTGATTTCTAGCATCAGTAGCTAACGCATTATATACTTTTAAGTACTTTCGTTCAAGTTTAGGGACATCGGGATTATAATATATGGAGTTAATTATTTTTTGAGCTTCTTTTTTAGCATAACGTAATTGGTAAATATGGTTTTTGTCTCCGTATGAAATATACCCTGTTAATCCCAGGTAGTAATATGTGATGCTTTGAATCCACTCAATATGAGTCAGACTAGCTGAAATAAAACAAAGATAGTACATAAAACTTGATCTCCAGCGTTTATCAAAATATGAATAGAATGTTCCATCTCCATCAAAAGAACCTCTTAAAAAATCTGGTATGAACTCTGGTGGGATACTCAATGCACCTATAGTTTTTGATTTATTTGGTGATAAACCAATTGAAAGTAAAAATCGATAAAAATTCACATCCCCAAACTGAATTTTATAATGATACTTTTTTATTTTAGAGCCATTAGGGTAGCAACCAATTTTGTTAGATAGATTGAGGCATTTGGCGAAAGTTTTAACTTGTTCTAAATCTTTTGAAACAAAAATGATATGGCGAC
>CAZXPB010000018.1:12476-19864 GCA_964642585.1 uncultured Candidatus Saccharibacteria bacterium | reverse complement strand
TGTTCGAAAAAGTTGCCTTCGAATATTTCTCCGGCAGGAGAATATACTCTTGGCTAAAAGAGGATATTAAGTTTACTACCAAGAACGGGAAGCCATTGGCATTAGGGAATATTTACCGTATTCTAAAAAACACCATGTACTATGGTGTTTTTGAATATCCAGTCGGCAGTGGCAAATGGTATACAGGCAAACACACTCCAATTATCACTCAAGATTTGTATTTAAAAGTACAGGAGCAAATAAATACTGAAGGAAATAGTTATGGCATGAAAGAGTTTGCTTTTACCAAGCTAATTACCTGCGGTTTATGTGGTTCTGGAATAACCGCTCAAGAAAAGTTAAAGAAACTTAAAGACGGAACCTCAGCTCGGTATATCTATTACGGCTGTACCAGAAGTCGAAACATCAACTGTAAGTGCGGATACATTCGAGAAGAGGAATTAATAGCTCAGCTTCTGAAGATTATGGATACCATGGATATTAATGAACTAGGCATTAAACATCAATTAGAGTTGGAGATAGCCAGATATAATAAATTCCAATACGGGGTGTTGGGTAATAAGAAAAAAGTAGGAAATGAAATTGATAAAGATGTAGATGTAAGAACATATGCTAAATATATTCTTAGAGAGTGGAGTAATATAGAAAAGCCAGAATTATTAGGTTGTCTAAAAAGTAGCGTGGTATTAAAAGATAGAGAGATTTATTTGGAAGAACAAAGGTAAACTTTTTGTTATAATTAAGATAGATTATAGATATCCAGACTAATATAAACGTAGATCAAATGGACAACAATTATATTGATAATTCCAT
Organism: uncultured Candidatus Saccharibacteria bacterium; assembly: GCA_964642585.1. Lineage (GTDB taxonomy): Bacteria > Patescibacteriota > Doudnabacteria > UBA920 > UBA920 > UBA920. Next base: position 19,051 of record CAZXPB010000018.1, on the reverse strand, counting down.
CCAAAGCTTAATTCAGCTTTTGGGTATACACGATTCTGCTCCTGTTGCACAGTACATCTCTTTGATAAGAACTGGCCAAGTGAAAGAATGTATTGAAGCTATAGCGCGTTATCTAAATCTTCCGATTAAGATAAATTTAATGTATGTTAGTCCGGAAGATATTGGCCACACTCAATTCCAGAGTAATGGCTTGGTTAACACTAATCGTGAGGGGCGAGGAGTTGAAGGTATTACTGCGCAAGTGTTGATTCCTCCCGATCTACCGCTGTATGGCTCGGAGCGATTTAATAATATGACTTTCACAGTAAAGATTAGTCGGGAAGCCACTAATAACCCTCAAACTTTTATTGGAGTAATGGCTCATGAATTAACGCATGTAGTACTATTTTCACTTTGGTACAAGGATAAAGATAGTGAGGTACAAACTGATATTGCCGCGATGTTGTTAGGATTTGCAGACGCCATGAAATATGGAAGAAAGGTAATCAAAGACGAAACTCCTTTTATTAGCTCTGGTAATTATAGGCAAACAAGCACTACGACTTATGGTTATCTTAATGACCAGCAGTTCGATTATGCTTATGGCAAAGTTTCTGCGCTTATTAAAGACCGCGAGAAAAAACTTTCAGATATAAATAAAAAATTGAACGCTGTAGCTTCATCTTTAATGCTGCTTGAAAAGAATATAAAGTTTTTTGAAAAATGGCTTAGTATATTAGAAAAACGAGGCAGTCTAAAAATGAGACCAGAAGATAGTCAGCAAATTATGTCGTTTTATTATCCCGGATTTTTGGAAGACATTAAAGATCAGGCTGGAGTTATAAGAAAGAGTATTGGATCAATTAACATCAAAAATTTACAACCCCATAAGCCAGCTAGTCAGGATGTTATCCATCGGATCACAGAAAACCTAGAGGCCAATCAAATTAGATGTCGAAAATTATTATTAGAGATGATTAGGAACAATAAATTAATAGTTAAACACTTAGGTTTGAAGAATCAGATAATGATCAAAGTTAAATCTATATTCGGATTTTGACACTCTAACATTAACATTGCAAAGACCCACCTCCTTCTTTAGTAAATCTTATGTATTCTGCCCAATCTGTAGTAAAATGTAAGTATAATGGACAATTTGGAAAAAGCTCGAGCAATGGGCGCAGACTTGGCAATAATGGAAGCTAAACCAGCTTTTCACGCTTTAAAAGGCAATCCGGAAAAGCAAATTCTGTCCCAATTTACTCCAGAGCAACAGTCTGAAATAAAACATAAACAACAAATATTATCTTCGCTGGCTTACTTCATCGGAAAGGATTTTCGCATCCCCGTAAAGCTCAATGAACCAGGCGAAGGATGGCATTGGGATTTCGAAAAAAACATCATCAAAATTGATCCGCAGGATCTCTTGGATAAACCCATGGATTACCTGCGGTTTGTTATATCTCACGAAGGTGGCCACAGAAGAATTTCTCGAGCAGACTTCATACCCTTGGAGCAATGGCGAGAGCCAGGATTCTCTTTTATGATGAACGCTATCGAAGATCCTAGAGATAACAACTTTGTAGCTGAAAGTTACCCCAAGTTCAAAGAGCAAATGGGAATAGCTTATGAGCAGGATTTAGATTTTGAAGCAAAGGCAAAAGGTAAAGCCACAGACGAACTCGGTTACAAGCCTCGTTTTATGCAGGCTGGTTTTGAATATATTAAGCAATGGTTTAAAGAAACCAAAGGCGAAGATTTTGACAAAACTTTATCAGCAGCGCAAGATTCCTGGTGGCGTTATCCATCTAGGCAGGAAGCCGATAGCAGTGAAGAACTAATTACCAAATACGCAAAGAAGAGTTACGAAATCAATCGTGATAGAGTTTGGCCTGATTTTAAACAGCTGATAGAAGAAGACATGAAGGATCAGCAAATGCAGGAAATGATGCAAGATTCTCAAACCAAAGGGGAAAGTGGATCCGGTCAAGGCTTGCCTCAAGAGCTGAAAGACAAACTTACTCCAGAAGAGCAACAACAATTAGAAGAGGCAATTAAAGAAGCTGTTGAAATACAACAACAAAAGACCCAAGAGCAACAAGGACAGCAAGATTCGGCAGGAGAATCCCAAGAACAGGGTGAACCCTCTGGCGAGCAAAGCGAATCCAAAGGCGCACCAGTTAATTTGGATTCATTACCTGAAGAGTTAAAACAGAAGATTAAAGATTACATTGAATCACTTCCTGAAGACATTAAGCAAGAACTTGAAAAGCGCGCCCAGCAAGCTTTAGCAGAATTTGAAAAAGAGCTAAACGAAGAACTACAAGGTAAGCTTTCCCAAAACCCTGAACAAAAGGCAGAAAAGGAAGCTGGTAAAAGGGAAGCTAGTGTAGTCGAACAATCTGAAGTTTCAGAAAGCCCAGAGTCTTCTAAAAAAACCAGGCCGGAAATCGACCAAGACGAAATACAAAAATATCGGGACATGCTGGCTAAAGAAATGGAAAAAGATGCCAATGTGTACGAAGAATACCGCCGTGAGGTTTTACCTATCATAGACAAGCTCGAGCAAGATTTGCGTGACATTTTCGTGGCTCGCAGAGCTCGGGGATGGGAAAGTGGCCACAAGTCTGGGAAACGGATTGACATTAAACGCCGTATTCAGGAAAAAGCTAAAGACGTACCTGCTATGGAAAGTAGGGCTTGGCAAAAACGAGAACTACCGCAAGAAAAAGATTATGCTATCTCACTCTTGGTCGACTTGTCCGGTTCAATGGAAGGCGAAACAATAGAAGAAACTTTTAAAGCGGTAATAGTTCTGACAGAAGTACTTAATAGGCTGTCAATCAATTTGGAAGTACTTGGATTTAACGACAAGATTTACGAATATCAGAATTTTGGCCAGCCGATATCTAAAGAGATCCGAGAACAAATGGGAAGAATGCTTGATGAAGTCCATAGCTCCGGAGCTTCGTATAACGATGACGGTTGGGCACTAGAACAAACATCAGAGCGTTTAGCAAAACAAAAAGTTGACCAAAAGTTTTTAATTGTTTTGTCAGACGGATTGCCAGTAGAATCTCCTAAGCATTCCAGGTCACAATATGAACTTGGTAAAGTAATTAAGCAAGTTATGAAAGATACAGACCAGAAACTTATTGGTCTTGGTATCGGTTCTGGCACAGAGCACGTCGCCCGTTATTACCCAAACAGCATGGCAAACGTAGATATTCATGAAATGGCAAGCAAATTAGCCGATCTAATTGAGGAAGTAATTGCTAATTACAACAATTTTTAGTATATTTAAAGCATATTATGGAACCGAATAAAGACGAATTAAAGAAATTTCTACAGGTTGCTTCTGGTCAAAAAGAGGTGGCTTTGATTATCGCTCAGGATGAAACTGAACTGCAAGAGCTTCAACAGTCTTTAAAGAAAAGTGGTTTTACAAAAGTAGATAGAACCTCTGAGCTACTTACCAGAATGGATAAACCCGGCAAGTTGTTATTTACTTTCAGTGGTACGATTAATAAGAATGTCTACGACTTTTTAATACAGTATTCTACTGGCCAAGTAGAAATTTTTGACCGTACTACCATGCAATCGCAAGTCGCAGTGCCGAACTACAGAAACCTTTCTGTAGTTGCTTTAATTACCAAAAAGGATTTACTAGCGCTAGAAAAACAAGGTTTTAGTATTCGTGAGAATACTGGAGTAGCTTTCCAAGTATAAATTTATGGGATCACCTGAATCAAAATTTCATGCTTTGACACCAGAAGAAACGGGCGAAGGATTTGCTCCGGATACTGACGCAGAAGCTGTAGAGGCCGTAGAGAGTAAAAAGCCGATAGCGGAAGACGAAACCGCTATTTCCTATTTAGGTGTTAAATTGGAAAAAGCTCCCGTCAAAGGCGGTGCGTATGTTCCTAAAAGAGAGCAGTACGAAGATTATATCAACGATACTGAAGTCTCCCTACCCCTTCAAAGAGATTTGGCGGTAGCGTTTTTAAATGGCGAACCAATTTTGGTTGATGGGGGAACATCCATTGGAAAAACAACCACTGTAAGAAAAATGGCTAGCGAACTTGGCTATGAAGTGCATTACGCCAACCTTAATGGTGCAACTGATGTTGAAGACCTGATGGGTCGATATATTCCGAACCCTCACAAGCGTGGCCCTGAAGATCCGGAATATATTTTTGCAGACGGTAAAGTAACCTCCGGACTTAGACAGGAAAAGGGAAAAGTCAAAGTTATTATATTAGATGAGTACAACGCCGCAGCACCTAACATACTTATCCGTTTACACGAAGTTTTGGATGCGCTTGAACGAGGCGGTGATGTTGTTCTTTCGGAAGATGCATCTGAAGAAGTATCAGTAAACAAAGAACGCACAAAAATTGTTGCTCTTATGAACCCTCCTGGGAAAGGGTATATTGGTCGTGAACCGATTGACCCAGCACAGCTTCGTCGTTGGGTTTACAAGAAAGCTCCCTCGGAATTACCTGAAAGCACCTTTTCTCATTCAACAGATGTGTTGTTCGGCGGTGACAATGAGTCTCAAAAAGTAGCTGAAACAGATTATTTAAAATCTAGAGATACTGCTTTAACTGTGGAGCAACTCCAAGAAATACCAGGAATTAATGAAATTTTAGCTAAATATAAAGAATTTCATAAAACATCTAAGGAATTACTAAAAAATCGCAAAATTGCTGAAGATCAACCACAGCCTTTCACTTATGACGATCGCATGGAACCAAAACGTGTCCGAGATTTTATTTTGAAGTTTTACAACGGTGATATTAATGAGACTTTCCAACAGGCGTTACAATATTACTATGCAAATAAATTGGAAACTAAGTTAGATAAAGAGAAGTTGTCAGAAATAATTAGAACTGTTGAGTACAAACCAAAAGAAGTAGAATCAAAACGAAAGAGCTTAGAAGAAGATGCGGAAGGCACAGAGGTAGATTTTCAGAAAATACTTGAACAATTTGAAGAACCGCCTAGAAGAGAGAAAGTAGAGAAAGGCGAGACTACTTACGAAAAGGCTAAAGAGATTATGGGTAAAGATTTCTTAGGTTTGGAAGCATTCAACGAAACTTTTGGTTTGGTTCGGACACTTAAGGAAGAGTTTAAAACAGTTCCATATAGCGATTCAGAATTAGTTGAAGCAAAGAGAAAAGGGGAGATGCTAGTGCTGAGATATTCTTTAAAAGAAGTATCAAGTGAAATGGAAGAAATTTATAAACGATTGGAAACGATGTTTGATAAAGATAAAGATGGTGAGGTTCTTTATGATACTGATTGGTATGAGAACGAGGACTTCTTCAAAAAAGCTCCCATTCGTGAGGGTTGGGCTTTAGTTAGTAAAGATGTAATAGAAAACTCTACTTCAAAAGATTATATCGCACAAACAGCAGAACTTAGAGATTACTTAGCGGGAGTAGATTCCCTTACCAAAGATGAGAAGAGAGAAGTTACAGATGAAAAGCTAGACGAGATTCGTAAAGTTATGTCCAGTGACTGGGAAAAGGCTGCTAAAATGCTTGCTGGTTTGAAAATTAATCAAAATCACCGCCGAACTCCGGCCGAAGCTTTATATGATTTTGCAGTTCGTTATAAGAGCACAGGAGAACGCCAGTTAGAAAACATGTATGACTGGACTAACACGCTTTCGTCGAGCGGCCGCTTGGTCCATTTTGGCAAGGCTAACGCTGAGGGTGCCGGCTTGGGCCGCTGGGGCCCGTACCGCTCGAACGGCGTTATCGGCGTGGTGTCAGTCCGCTAGTTCCTTCTCTTTTGATTCTTTGATTTTTGTCTTTTGAACCTTTGATTGCATTTAAACGAGCTCGCATTGCGAGCTAGTTTTCTTATGATATAATTATCAAGGCTAATGCAGGCTTTGCGTACGCGCAAGTCTCGCCACCGTAATAAAAAAGAGAAGAACTGCTTGCTTAGTTCTGGGCAGACCGCTGCCGCATCTTTATACAGCTGGAGTTACTCCTTTGAGATACTTCAGCACTGACTAGAAGGAATTAAGCAAACACCAATGTCTGCTTTCGTCGAACGGCAACTTGGTCAATTTTGGCAAGGCTAACGCTAAGGGTGCCAACTTGAACAACTGGAACCCGAACAACTCGAACAACGATATCGGCGTGGTGTCAGTCCGAAGTCCCTCTCTAACAAAACAAACCGAATATTATCGGTTTGTTTTGTTTACACTCGCAATCCAGCCACCCGTCATCTTGCCGATTTCTTGTAATTGAGTTTGGTATTTAACATACCAGCGTTTATCTAAAGCATGAACATCTTTAGCCAATCTTATTACCACTTTTAAAGACTCTAAAGTTAAGTTAGCTTCGGATAATAAGTCTTGTTTGCGTATTGAATTTTTAGTATGATACGCGCTAGTGACAGCAACAATCATATCTAGTAATAAATTTTCAACTCTTTGCCCAATGGCAAAACGATCTTTCTTTGGAAGAGTTTGACACCGAATATACCATGAACAATATAATTGATACAGTGCGTGAAATAGGGGAGGCTGAGTTTGAGACGGAGTCGGGGGGGGGGGGGGGGCAAGTATGAGGGATCGA
>CAZXPB010000018.1:11986-12466 GCA_964642585.1 uncultured Candidatus Saccharibacteria bacterium | reverse complement strand
AATATTTTTTTTTGGAAGATTTTAACACCAAATATACCATAAAAAATTTAATTGATCGTGGGGGTGAAAGGGGGGGGGCGGGGTTGGGGGGGGGGGGGGGGGGGGGGGTAAATTATGAGGCATCGATTTTTGAACGAATAATCTCGTTGGATAATTTATTTAAGGCTTGGGAAGAATTTCGACAAGGCAAGAAAAAACGCATAGACTTGATGGAATTCCAACTAAATGTTGAAGACCATGTGTATAAGTTACATGATGACCTGAAAAATAACAACTACCGACATGGTGGTTATTTTTCGTTCGTGGTGCATGACCCAAAGCGGAGACATATACATAAAGCTTCAGTGCGGGATAGACTTTTACACCACGCCATCGTGCGAGTTATAGAACCATTGTTTGAAAGAACTTTTATTTATGATTCTTGGTCGTGTCGCAAAGATAAAGGCACTCATAAGGCTGTAGATAGATTGCAGTTTTTGG
>CAZXPB010000018.1:11609-11976 GCA_964642585.1 uncultured Candidatus Saccharibacteria bacterium | reverse complement strand
TCTTGCAATAACTCTAAAAATCTTTGGACTTTAAAGCTTGATATTCAGAAGTTTTTCGATTCTATTGACCATGCAGTATTATTGAACTTACTCGCCAAAAGAATTAAAGACTTACAAACAATGCAATTATTAACAGATATTGTAGAAAGTTTTTCTCCAGGCATGCCGCTGGGTAATTTAACTTCTCAGTTATTTGCTAACGTCTACATGAATGAGCTAGATCAATATGTAAAGCATAACCTAAAGGTTAAAGGGTACCTTCGTTATTCTGATGATTTTGTACTACTGCATAATGATAAAGCAGTCCTAGAAAGCTATATACCTTTAATCAAAGAGTTTGTGGAAACAAATCTTCATATAAAACTTC
>CAZXPB010000018.1:0-11599 GCA_964642585.1 uncultured Candidatus Saccharibacteria bacterium | reverse complement strand
AAAAATCATAGTAGGTAAGTATAGAAGCGGTTTAGACTTCTTGGGGTATGTTAGTTTTCCTACTCATCGATTAGTACGTACTAGAACAAAGAAGAGAATGTTAAGAAAGTTAAATAAATCTAACTTTTCCTCGTATTATGGAGTATTAAAGCACTGCCGAGGACGAGAAATCAGAGGGCAATTATTGAAAAATCTAAAACTTTCATCTTAATTGAGTAATCTTACACGATTTCATTGCTTTCAGTAAATCTTCTTTTAATATCTCGAACGTGTCTTTTGGGAAAGCATGATTTTTGACTACTCCATTGCTATAAAGTACTACTTTTACTTTTGGTGCTATATCAAAGATAGCAATGAATCCCTTAAGATCAAGAGTTTCGTACGGGTAATCGTAACTATTTGGCATAAAATCATTTGGCTTTAATGCCAACCTTGGATTAGCGAGATTGTATAAAGCCGCCATTCCGTAGATGCCATAGAGAAGTCCAACTGTGCTAGGGTTAGCACCTACATCGCTGTGAGTAGTGCACCCAAACTCGTACAGAGTTCCGTTATGCTGGCCTAATTGCATTTTTTCTATTTCAATCAACTCCCAGCCCTCTATGGTTGTGCTAGGCTTCGGATCTCCATATCGTCTTAGCCAACTATTTTGGTCAGCAATTGCTAATTTAAAATGGTCTTTAAAATTCCATTGACTGTCTCCATTCAGCTTAACAGTATATCCACCTAACCACGATTGGTATTCTGGGGCATTACGATCAAAACGGGAAGACATACCATTCGCTACCCCCCCCATGGTGAAATGGTTCAAACCTTTTTCTACATTAAGACCAAAGTTTTTCCAAGTACCGGTCATGTTGCAACTTATAACTGCGTTGATATACCGATCGGGAATGTGAGGGAATACTAACTTGCATCCAATATCTTTTTCTAGTCTTTGTAGTTTGGGTAGATAAAAAAGCTGAACAAGCTTTTGGAATATTTTCATGGAGTAATTATAACATTTTACAACAATAAAAATACGACCCAAATGGGTCGTATTTTCTATGGACAGCTCGCAGCATATAGCGACCCTTCCGAGTCACTCGATACTGCGAGCTGTTGGTAGCGCTACGGGGAATCGAACCCCGATTTGACGGATGAAAACCGTCTGTCCTAACCGTTAGACGATAGCGCCATGGAATATCTATAACTCAAAAATTTTATCATAAAAATGCAGTTTTGGCAAGTACCTGAATCATCTTGACTTTTGTAACAATCGGATATATTCTAGATAGGCACCCCCCAGAGGGGGGTATATAACTTAATTAAAATAATATGAATAAAACATCGCAAGAGCACAAAAAAGATCTGGTCAAACGCCTGCGCTACATTGAAGGCCATGTTAGGGCTGTAGCCACCATGGTGGACTCAGACGCCTATTGTATGGATATCATCAATCAGAGCCACGCTATAATTGAAGCCATGAAAAAGGTTAATAATCTCATTCTAGAAGGTTACCTTGGCGAATGTGTCTTAGATGCTAAAAGCTCAAACCCGACGAAACGTAAAACCGCAGTTGAAGAACTCATTAAGATTTACTCAAAAAAATAGAAAGGAAAAAATGACAAACGAAAATTTACAAACCCAAAAAGTAATCATCATTGGTTCTGGCCCAGCAGGTTTAACTGCCGCACTTTACGCTGGTCGTGCAGAGCTTCAGCCGTTAGTTTTTGCAGGCGCACAACCTGGCGGACAGTTAACCATTACCACTGATGTAGAAAATTTTCCAGGATTCCCAGAAGGCATCCAAGGCCCAGAACTTATGGAGAAAATGACAAAGCAAGCTGAGCGCTTTGGGGCAAAAATCCTTCAAGAAAATGTTATTAGTGCCGACTTTTCAGTTAAACCGTTTAAAATTAAAACTGAACAAAACGAATATTCTGCACAAAGTATTATCATCGCTACTGGCGCAGAAGTAAAATGGCTTGGCCTGGAAAATGAAACCAGACTTCGTGGTCACGGCGTTACTGCTTGCGCGACTTGTGATGGTTTCTTCTTTAAAGGGTTAGATGTAGTAGTAATTGGTGGGGGAGATAGTGCCATGGAAGAAGCAAGTTTCCTCACTAAGTTTGCCAAGTCAGTAACTATTATTCATCGTCGTGAAGAGTTTAAAGCATCAAAAATCATGTTGAAGCGCGCGCAAGACAATGAAAAGATTTCTTTCATCACCAATGTAACAGTAACAGACATTCTTGGTGAGACTGCAATGACAGGCCTTAAAATTAAAGACAATGCTACTGGGGAAGAACGTGAGATTCAAGCGCAAGGCTACTTCGTGGCCATTGGTCATTCTCCGGCAGTGCAGGTGTTTAAAGATGCGGGTGTAGAAATAGACGATAAAGGCTACATTGCCCAAAAGCACTTCACTCAGACTAGCGTTGAGGGTGTATTCGTTGCAGGTGATGTGCACGACCACAGGTATCGCCAAGCAATTAGTTCTGCAGGAGAAGGCTGTAAAGCTGCACTCGACGCTGAAAAGTATCTAACAGAAATTAATTTATAAAAATATGAACATCAATCCTTTTGAGTCGGCAAAAAAACAACTAGATGCTGCAGCAACAACTGCTGGTTTAGATCCTAAAAAAGTAGAACAATTAAAACACCCAGATAGATACATTGAAGTTTCTATTCCGGTGACTATGGACAGCGGGGAAAAGAAAATTTTTACTGGATTTCGCTCTCAGCACAATTCCGCGCGCGGCCCTTACAAAGGTGGTATCCGTTACCATCAAGATGTGAATCTAGACGAAGTACGCGCTTTAAGTTTTTGGATGACTTTTAAAAATGCTGTCATTGATGTTCCTTTTGGTGGTGGTAAAGGTGGAATTATTGTTAATCCAAAAGAACTTTCTGAAGGTGAACTTGAAAAACTTTCCCGTGGTTACATGAAGCAGATGTGGCGTAACTTTGGTCCGCTACTAGATGTCCCTGCCCCAGATGTAAATACAAACGGCCAAATAATGATGTGGATGCGCGATGAATTTGAAAAGCAAACTGGTACTACCGCCCCTGGCGTCATTACTGGCAAGGCAATTGAAAACGGGGGAAGCCAAGGGCGCACTGAAGCAACTGGGTTTGGCGGTGGCTATGTGCTGCGTGAAGCGGTAGCGAAAGGTTTGGTGCCAGGACTCACTACTACAGAAGATGGGAAAATTAGTGGCCGTAAAACAATTGCTATCCAAGGGTTTGGGAATGTCGCGACCTATTTGGCAGAGTACGCAACCTCCCTTGGTTTTAAAGTAGTCGCTCTTTCCGACAGTAAGGGTGGAATTTTTAGTGAAGAAGGAATAGATGTCTCAGCTGCAGAGGCATACAAAAAAGAAACTAGAGCGCTTGCAGGGCTGGCTGGGACTTCAGAGATTACAAATGAACAACTACTAGAGTTAGATGTAGATGTGTTAGTACCAGCTGCACTTGAAAATGTATTAACAGCAGAAAATGCAGAAAAAGTAAAAGCAAAATTCATACTAGAAATGGCTAATGGACCAACTACTCCAGAAGCAGATGCAATTTTCGCACAAAACGGTGTGACTGTGGTGCCAGATATTCTCGCAAACAGTGGCGGTGTGTGTGTAAGTTACTTTGAGTGGTATCAGAATCAAAACAACGAAAGTTGGAGCAAGGAAGATGTTCTAAAAAAACTAGATGAACACATGGTTAAAGCGTTTGAATCTGTTTTAGCCACCCAAACTAAATACAACACAACCATGCGCACCGCGGCTTATATTGTGGCCAGCGAACGCATTTTAGAAAAGATGTAGTATAATTAACTCATGTACGACTGTATAATCATCGGTGCTGGGCCTGCAGGAATGACTGCGGGAATTTACACAGCAAGACGAAAAATGAAAACACTTATCATCTCCAAAACAATTGGAGGTCAAATGGTGTGGAGCGCTGATGTAGAAAACTACACTGGCTTTACCATGATCAGCGGTGCAGACCTAACCTTGCGTTTCCAAGAACATATGGCAGCTTTAAAAGATGATCTAGAAGTTAAAATAGGTGAAGAAGTTGCTAGTATTGAAAAGAACATCACTACTATTACGGTGACCACAAAAACCGGAGATGTGTATTACGGAAAAACAGTCATTATTGCATCGGGAAAAGATCCAAGACACTTAGGAGTGCCTGGTGAAAAAGAATTGTTTGGAAAAGGCGTGGCCGTATGTGCTACCTGCGATGCACCACTGTACAAAGATAAAATCGTTGCTGTTGTTGGCGGTGGAAATTCTTCTATGGATTCTATTTGTGCACTTTCAAAAGTAGCAAAACAAGTTTTTGTTCTAAACATAAACGATGACTTTACCGGGGAAGCTTTAGTAAAGGATCGGATTTTAAGTTTGCAAAATGTAAGAGTGTACCATCAAACAAAAGTGACTAAAATTATAGGAACGAAAAATGTCACTGGTGTGGGAATTTTGCAGTTCGGTAAAAAAGAAGAAGTCTTAAAAGTTGATGGGGTGTTCATTGAAGTAGGATACGAACCGAATAATGCATTTGCAACTGAACTTGCAGTTGATGAGCAAGGGCTAATAAAAGTAGATCGAAATTTGCAAACGAGTGTCCCTGGGATATTTGCGGCAGGGGATATAAACGATGCGTGGGGTGAGCAGATTATTATAGCGGCAGGAGAAGGTGCGAAAGCGGCAATGGCTGTTGGAGATTACTTGGGAAAAGTTAAATAAAAAAAGACCTCACAAATGTGGGGTCTTTTTTTAATTTAGTTATTTACGCGTTCGACATATTCGCCGGTGCGAGTGTCTATGCGAATGACTTCACCATCTTTGATGAACATCGGCGCGTTAACCATAAGTCCAGTTTCAACTTTCACTGGTTTGGTAATAGAACCACCAGAGTTTCCAGTGACGCTTGGGGGAGCTTCTACTACTTTCAAATCTACTTTAATTGGTAGTTCAATGGAAACAGGTTTGCCGTTAAAGCGTAACACCTGTACTTTTGTTCCTTCAATTAAGAAAGGTTCTTGTTCAGCAGTTGCATCTTTTGGTAAATCTACTGTTTCAAAAGTAGAGTTGTTCATAAAGTGAGTACCGTCTTCATCGGCGTAAAGGAAGTTTGCGTTTTCTCGGGTAACGTCTGCTTCAATTACTTTTTCACCAAACTTGAAACTGTATTCCAGAACTTTTCCAGTGATTACATTTTTAAGTTTAGCTTGCATTACTGGTTTACGCTGTGCGGTACGCATGCGGTTGGACCAGATTACTTGCATTGGTTCATTGTTCATTAAAACAATAGCACCGAGTTTTACATCGTTTAAATCCATGAATTGTTTGGTTTAAGGGGCTACGAATGGTAGTAATGCCATGTGACGAGCACGCTTTAGTGCAGTTGTCACCATGCGTTGGTGTTTAGGGCAAGTGCCAGTACGGCCATGTGCTAGGATCTTTGCGTGAGGGGACATAAAACGGCGAAGAGTTTGGCCATCTTTGTAGTCCACAGTGCTAATTTTGTTTGAACAAAAGTAGCAAACTTTTTTCACGACTGGAGCGTTGTTATTATTGTTCTTGTTATTGTTATAAGCCATAGCTTTGGTTAAATTATTCTAGTTATTCTTGATTAAAATGGAATGTCTTCAACACTAATATCTTCACCAGCTTGGATTGTTGGAAGTTCTTCTTCAACAAAATTTTGGGAAGATGCATCTGGTCCTTGTCCAGCAGGTGCTGTGCCCATGCCGCCTTTAGCGCCATCGAGCATGATCATGTTGTCTGCGACGATTTCGGTTTTACTACGCTTTGTACCATCTTGGGCATCCCATGAACGAGTCACAAGGCGACCTTCAATGTACACGCGTTGACCTTTTTTTAGATATTGATTAGCGATTTCAGCGAGCTTTCTCCATAACACTACATTATGGTATTCAACTTGTTCTACTTTTTGACCAGTTTGTTGGTTAGTGTAGACATAGTTTGTTGCTAAGCCTAGTTGGCATACACTTGCTCCAGCTGGAGTAGTGCGAAGTTCAGGGTCACGAGTTAGGCGACCGATGATCATAACTTTGTTAAGGTCCATAGTTTTTGTAATTATTTGGTAATGTCTTCGTTCAATGCTTTTTCGATTTTGTCGTCAAGCACTTCTTCGGTCACTACAGTTTTTGGTTTTGCTTCAGCTGGTTTGCGAGCTGGCTTCTCTTCTACTACTGGAGTAGGAGTGTTGCCGGCTTGAGCTGCAGCGTCTGCTGCGATAGCCTCAGGTGGGCGATTGCGATTCATCTTTGCTTGGGCTTCAGCATCTTTTGCTAAGCGCTCCAAGTGTTCATCTATGTTTACTAAGATGTGACGAATCACAGTGTTCTTTTGGGTGCGAAGTTTTGCATCTAGTGCATTTACACCTTTGCCTTCAGCAGTGAAAGCAATAACCCCGTAATGACCATTACGAGTTTTTTTGATAGGGTAGGCAAGCTTCTTCTTACCTAAGTTTTCGTGGGCGATTTCTGTTCCGCCATTGTCTGTCACGAATTGCTCAATTGCTTGAGTAGTTTCAGGTATCTGATCATCAGATACGCTGGATGCGAGGATGTACATAAGTTCATATCTCGGCATAAGGAATACTCCTTATCTCTACGCCCCAATCGGAGTAGAGAATATTAATTATTGTGTAAGGTGTTTCATAGGCAGTTAAGTTAAAAATCTTAACTATATTATGCCTAGGTGTACCTCAAGAAAACTTAAAGTTTTTCCTCAAATTTCCTTAATTTTACTATACTTATCCACTTTTGGCAAGGGGTCTAAAAAAGCGTGTCGACTATGGAGTCGGCACGCTTTTTCTTTTTATCGGTTGAAGTGGAAGTGTACTACATCGCCATCTTGGATGACATATTCTTTACCTTCCATGCGGAGCCAGCCTTTTTCTTTGGCCTGGACGTAGCCGCCGGCTTCTAGTAGTTTGTCCCACGCAATCACTTCTGCCCGGATGAAGCCGTGTTCAAAATCGGTGTGAATGACGCCGGCGGCTTGTGGGGCTTTCGTGCCAGCTGGGCAGGTCCACGCGCGAGTTTCAATCTCGCCTGAGGTAATGAAGGTAACGAGCCCTAAAGTTTTGTAAGCAGCTTTAATGATATGATCAAGACCACTTGCATCAAGGCCAAGGTCAGTTAAATATTCATCACGGTCAGCATCATCTAGTTGAGCTAGTTCAGTTTCAAGTTTAGCATCTACTAAAATTACATCACCAAAATCACTGCCGGAATTGTGACCGTAAAGAGAGGTGTCAATTGGCTTGCCATTTGCATCTTCGTACTTTTTCGTAGAGATGTTATAGGTAGCGTTGGCAGCAAGTAAGAAAGGCTTGGTTGTTAGGAGCTGTACATCTTTGGATGCGGCGCGTTCTTCATCTGTAAGGACAACAGAGTTAGCCATGTTGCCAGCTTCAAGGGCAACTTTGTATTTTTCTAAAACCACTTGGCGTATTTTCGCATCGCGGTCGCCAGACTTTACCATTTTCTCATTGCTTTGCATCCTTTTCTCAACATTTTGTAAATCTGCGAGTTGAAGTTCAATACCGATAGTTTCAATATCTCGCTTGGCGTCTACACTGCCGTTTACGTGAATAATGTCGTCGTCAGTGAAAAGGCGAGCGACTTCTAGGATGGCATCAACTTCGCGGATGTGGGAAAGGAACTGGTTGCCCAAACCTTCACCTTTGTGCGCACCAGAAACAAGCCCAGCGATATCTACGAACTCAATAGTAGTAGGGATAATCTTTTTAGATTTTTCTTGCACCGAAAGTTTGTTTAGGCGTTCATCTGGCACAGGAACAACTCCCACGTTCGGATCGATTGTCGCGAATGGGTAGTTTGCGGCCTCAACTGAGGATTTGGTAATAGCGTTAAATAGTGTGGACTTGCCAACATTGGGTAGTCCGACGATTCCGATTGTCTGTTTTGAACCCGACATAATTTGAATTAGTTAATGGTAAGTATCCTGTGACTTGCAGCTGATTTTTATCGCTTACAACCTTTTCAACAGTATTGAGTATTATTGCCCGTTTAGGTTCAAATTTCAAATCCTGTAAGGTCTTTTTAGCTTTTTCGGCAAATGCTTTAATGTCACGTTGGCTGGGTGCTTCCAAGAGCGTTTGGTTAGCTTGGTCGGTAGTGTTTGCGACTTGTGCTTCAAGTTTAGTGATTTTATCTCGAAGGGGGATAGTATATTCTTTAAGTTGCTCTAAAGTAAATGCTCCAGCTCCGTAACCTTTGTTATATCGTTCAATCTGACCGTTTAATTTACTGATTTCCTTTTTGGTAGCTTCAACATCTACCAAAGTAGATTTTGCTTTGATTTGTCGGTTCTTGAGCCAGCGTTCAACCTGTTCGGCTAATAACTTGGGAGAGCTCATCAAGCCAGAAACCTTTTTCCATACCAGTTCATCAGCAACTCTTGCGTTGATACCTCTTTCTTCACATTTAGGCGGCAAAGGGAAACTTAATGTTCTGTCAGTGCAGCGGTAATATAGGTTTGGCTTATTATAATAGCCTTCACCCATCCGCTTTCTACCGCATACGCAATCAATTTTCCCAGACAGTAAATACTGATTTTTCTTATTGCGTTTACACAGAGCAAAGTTTGTCTTTAGCTGTTGGCCTGCTTTTTCAAAAACTTTTGGTTCAATAATTGCAGGAATGGGTATTGTTATCCATTCTTCGGTAGGTCGTAACCTACGACTGGTCTTTTTCTGCTTTTTATACTTTTCGTTTTTGAGCGGTCTTTCTGGAACAACAGCGTAAGAAGCTCCATAATGGGCTTCGCCAATATAACCCTTGTGTCGCAGCATAGTGCTTAAGGTGCTGGTGCTCCATACGCCTCTTTTGCTGTTACGTGGCCTAATACCAAGCTGTTGTAGCTTCCTGACTATGGCTCGCAGTGTCATTCCGTCATTAGCTACCCAAGAGAATATCATTTTTACAACTCGTGCTTCCTCTGGATTGATTTCATAATAACCGTGTTGCTTATCCTGTTTCGGGATGTAGTTATAACCGTAAAGGGGATGCGTTGTAAGAATATGTCCTTCTTTTACCTTTCGCAGTTTGCCAAGTCTAAATCTTTCGGCAATTTTCGCACGCTCATATTCAGCAAACAAACCTCTAACACCGTGCAGAATTTTATCTTCGCTATTTTTTGGTGCAGGAACAGTAACAAAGATAACTTCCACTCCAGCTTCCCGCAACTCATCCATTACTAATTCTTGGTAGGAATAACGGCGAGCCAATCGGTCAGGGTCGTAGATAAGCACGGCTTCCCAAACTCTGTCTTTGCTTTTCGCATCCAGTCGAAGCCTATCCAGTGCTGGGCGTTCCAAAATATCGCCGCTCCAGTCATCATCCTTATACTCCTGAACTATCTGCCAATTATTTTTTCCAGCCAGCTCACTAAAAGTCATTAGCTGGTTTTTTATGGTGCGTTCTTCTTCGTCAGGATTTTCAGATACACGAGCGTATGTAGCGATTAGCTTAAATTGTTTGTCTGCTTCTGGTGTCATTTAATTTTATGCTTTTCTAAAAATTTACTAACTTCGGTTTTTGGAATGCGAAGCAGAGAAGTCTTGCCATCACCAAGCTTATAACCTTTAAGCGAGCCACTTTTAAGCCAGCGCAATATGGTGCGCTTGTGAACTCTTAATTCTTTTGCTACTTCTTCCAATGTGAGAAATTCCATAAGTTTATTATAGTCTTAATTGTCATCAGTTGTCAAATTGCCGTATTTCAGTAATGTTTCTTCAAATAAAAGGTCAAAGGCACTTTCAATCAGCCCATTGGTGTCTTCTATGGGCTGGTATCTCACTGAAGGCTGACTTCGTTTTTTAGTCTTGTTTGAAGTCATACCTTTCGAATTTTTCTAATGCTGATTGTATTTCGCTGATAGCGAGCGATGGTGGCGTTCCTCGTAAGGTAGTAGCTGCGACCTTTATTTTAGGTGATAGCCGTGTCCAGCTTTTGCTTGTCCAATTTTTCTCAATTTTATCTCTGGTTTTCCTAACCCCATATTGGTTGATAAGTGTATAGAGACCAAGACTGGCGAGTGCGGCATTAAGTGAGTGCGCCTGCTTCTTCTTTTTGGAAGTTAATCCAGCAATCATTGCATCAAACACTTCTTCAGTTGGTCGTTCCAGCTTAAAGGCGAGCTGACTGGCTGGTGATTTGATTATTTCTGACCACTTGGTAAGTAGGGTTTTTTGCCAGAGTTCTTTGTTGAATAGCTCCTCAAAAGCAGCTTCCTTAATTTTTTCGCCTTTTATTTTCGAGAGGAAAGCAGTCAGGCTTTGCTGCTTCGCCAGTCTGATTTCGAAACGTAGAATTTCAGGCTTTTGTTCATCGTTCCAAATGTCTGTAAACATTCGTTCCAGATAAAGTTTGTCTTTATCAATGGCCTTCGCTTTAGGGGTTTGAATGTCTTTGAGTTTGTCGTAAAAAATGATATTGGCAGAGGAAGCATAAAAATATAAAGCTTGGCCATTATTGCCGTAGTGCCTCACATTCACGTCTTTTGTTTTGCCGATGTCTGCTTTGTAAAGCGTTGAAATAGCATCCTGCACGGTCATTGGAGCAGGTAGCACGATATTCTTACCAAAGTGTGCTTTAACAACTATCGCTTTGCGAAGTAATGCCTTGAAAATTTTAATTCCCATCTGGGAAAGGCGAGCTTGGAGTTCTTCTATAACCCTGTCAAAGTCCGTGTCGTTGTATTCTTGAACGCTATTGCCATTTAACAGTTTGGGAACAGAAAATTCAATGTGCAGGTCGTATCTCACCTTAAAATCCTCAAAACGCTGATATACGGTCAGCCTTGGTAAGTAAATACCAGCCTGTTTGTCTGCGAACGTGGCGTTCTGGGTGAACTTTTGGAACTTATGGCGTCCGTAGTTAAAATCAGTAGTTTTGTCGTTGATAATTAACGCAGGAGTAAAAAGGTTGGGGTTTCCAACCATAAAGTTCGGATATGTAATTCTGATAGCAACTGTATCCAGCATAACGCCTGCGTTTGGCTGCCTTTCGGCTGCTTATTTTTGTCTTGGCGTCCGTTTTTTGTTGTCCCGAAATTTCGGGGAATACTCCAAGACGTTATGCGGATACTGGTTTGCAATCATTTGCGGAACTAATATCCAGCCTCGACCTTTACATTCATCACACGTCAAATAATCACTGCCGACTACTGTGAAGTCGTCAATTCTTTCACTGTGCCAAATGATATTTTTTGGCACTTCAATTTTGCCAGTGCAGTCGCACAGTAAACACTTGTATTTAACCGACGGCACTGAACAGTGATGGCATTGTTTTGATTGGTTCATAAAATTTCCTTATTCGCTGTATAGTCGGTTTTTAAGCATTTTGAGGTTATCGAAAAACGACCTCGCTTTAACTTCGAGGCGGTCAGCCCAATAATCGTCTACAACCCGTTCTATCCCTGCTTGTCGCAGGAAAGCAAACTGGACTTTACGTGAGTTAGTTTTATCAAGCAAGGCAAGCTGAAAGCCAGCTGAAACCAGTGCTGCGGCTGCACCTAAATCGAACGTGTATAAGTAATTGCGGTAATCTTCGGCA
>CAZXPB010000017.1:16127-20274 GCA_964642585.1 uncultured Candidatus Saccharibacteria bacterium | reverse complement strand
TCATATATACCCCCTTTGAAAACAAAATCTAGCTATATCTTTCTATTATTCAATAATAGTAAAACTACTCATAGTTTGTCAAAGAAGCACTATTAGAGGTCTGCGATAATTAAATCAAGTACCACATGTGGTGGCATTGCACTTGTTTTCATCTCTCTATCCAAACTTTCCAATTTCAATAGTGTTTGTGACAATTTGGGAATGGTAAAATTTCTAGCGGTTTTGTTAACCATAAAAAGTCTTTTAGAGCTCCATCCAGTTAAAGCAAGTATTTCTGGTTCTGACATTCTCCTGCTTTGGGCGTCCAGCGCAATTACAAAACTTCTGAACTGCTCTGCCAAAAGTGCAGTGACTTTAATAGCATTGCTTTTTTCATCACCAGACTCTGTTTTAAAATAGTCATTAAGTAATTGCATTGCTAACTTTTTATTTTTCACTGCAATGGCATTGGTCAATGCATAGACATCTATGCTGAAAACATTTTCAACTAAACTTTCTACCATTTCAGTAGTGACTTCTGCGCCACCAGCATAAGATTTTAATTTTAGCAATTCATTTTGTGCCCTAAGTACCGGCAAGCAAGCTTCTTGATCTAGTAAAATTGCATTTGCTAACTTTGTGGCAACCGCACTATCCAATTTAATTTGATGATTTTTAGCAAACTGACGAATCCACACCACACTATCCCCCAACCCTACAGGTGCGTTGAACTCAATTACTTTCACGCGCGCATCTTTTAGAAATTCTTTATTCGCACTCACGCGCTTGTCTATTGAGTCTTCCGCTAAAAACAGGTGCGCTGTTTTATTGTTGCCGATTTGGTCAAGAATCTGAGCAGTATCCAACTGTTTATACACATGATCTAACATGACTACTTTCGGGGCACCAAAAAGCTGCGGCTCAAACAATTGTAACAAGTTTAGGCCACCCACTTCTGTGAAAATCTGAAGTTCGGCGGCTTGCGCTGTCACTGTATCTAGAATGTATTGTTTTTTGGCCAATTCGTCTGTGCCAAGAAGTAGTGTTATCATTGTTTTTTCAGTATAACATGCCATTTTTATGTCGTCAGTAGCTAACCTCTACTCTTGCCAAAAGCTCTCAATTATGGCAAAATTAGGCAGTTACAACCTAACAGACCACGCACCCGTAGCTCATCTGGATAGAGCGTTCGGCTTCGAACCGAGAGGTAGTAGGTTCAACTCCTGCCGGGTGCACCATAATTTTCTAAAATAAAAAGACGCCATACAAACAGGCGTCTTAACTGGATTAGTTCCACAATGTCTGCGAGTGCAAACTATCTATAAAACATTGGTAGGAATATCATCCCCACGGCAAAAATGATTACGGCGATCCCTAAAACTTTAATCCAAGTTGGGAAATACTCTCCTTGATTATTATCTTCACCTTTACCATTCATACAAAATTAATCCTCCAAATTTTTTGTCTGCAACTTTTCTACTTCCCAGAACATTATTTTACCTAAAATTATAAACCCATGCAAGCTGTTATTCTCGCTGCAGGCAAAGGCCTCAGACTAAGACCATTCACAGAAAATCATCCAAAACCGTTAATCCCGATTGCGGATAAACCATTAATTGAATATACCTTAGAATCTCTTCCGGATAACACTACTGAAATAATTATTGTAGTAGGTTACTTAGGTCAACAAATTATCGATCATCTCGGTGACTCATGGCATGGCAAACCAATCAAGTATGTTCAGCAAGAAGTCCTACTCGGTACTGGTGATGCAATTTTGCAAGCCAAGTCAGTTGTTGATCAAAATTTCTTAGTGGTAAATGGTGATGACTTGTACAGCAAATCTGATTTAACCAAACTACTAGACTTCCCTTTTAGCATCTTAGCTTGGCCAAGCACGCAAACTAGTGAACGCGGTTTACTGAAAGAACCTGATGGCCAACTCAAAGGCTTCAGTAGCGAGTCTACTCTCGTAAACTGCGGGGCCTACCATTTAACCAAAGAGTTTTTCCAGAATGATCTTGTCGCAATTTCTGTTCACGATAAAACTGAGTACAGCCTCCCCCACACTTTAGTAGAGATGGCAGAAACAGAAAAAGTCACTGTGGTAGAAGCGACTCATTGGTTGCCAGTCGGCACTCCACAACAACTGAAATTTGCGAACGATTACTATATTAAAAAACACGCGCAATAAAATTAAAAAACACCCGTTTGGGTGTTTTTTGGTGGACCGGGTGGGATTCGAACCCACGACCAATTGATTAAGAGTCAACTGCTCTACCAACTGAGCTACCGATCCAAATCTAAAGTAGTATACCAAGGTTAGGTAATAAAATCAATACCAAATACTTAATTACTGGGCTTTGGATTTTGGTGGAGCAACGCCAAATGCACCAGCTCCATCAACTTCCTCAGGGGAAAAGGTGGAATTATCGTTAAGAGTTTTTTCTAATTTTCTATGTTTTTCTAAGTTCACTCTTAAGATTTGACCTGAATTTTCTGGAGCGCCAGTTACCTGAGTAATCTTTTTAATTTCATCAAAAATAATAAACCCAACCAAAATAAGTACTAACACCAAAAAGGAAAGCATAACAATGCTCAAATTCTTTTTGAAATAGTCTAAAATGTTATGAAAATTAAAATTAATTTTTAGTTTCATTTTTTAATATAAAATTCTGATGAAATTTGGGTTCTTGTTTGATCATCTTTGGTTGAAACTACTGAGATGTCTTTAGCATGAGTAATAAAAGGTAATCTTTGGGTCGCTTGCATGAACTTTAAAGTATTTTCAAACGTCCCTGCCAAGATTAGTTTGTATGGCACTGCGAAAAGTTCTGCACTTGTACCAGTGGCTTTCACCGCAGTCTGAGAAGTCCCACTTACAGTCAGGGTTAAATCTATATCGTACTTTTGCGCTACAGCCTCAAGCTGTTGAATTTCTTTGACGACTTTAGTATCTCTGCTAAATAAATCTTCCGGTGGATAAGCAGACTTAGCCAATTCAGCAAGATCTTTTTTCCCTTCTTCAAAACTTTTCTGTTCTCTTTGCAGTAAGTTAAGTTCAACTCTCTGTTTTGCTATCGAATCTGCTAACGCATGATTACGTGCACCAATAATATCATATCCAAACCAGAACATTGCTCCGGTAAACAGAACAAAGCCGACTAAGACTAAAATTATTTTAATTTTACTATTTAGTTTCATTGGAGGATTTTACTAATGCATTGTCTGCAACTAAAAACTTAAAGAAGAAACGAACATCTGTTGGCTGCGATACATTTTCTAAAGGATAGTTGATGTTTTTAAAATGCGCTTTGTCGGTATTAATATTATTATACAATTCTATGACCAAATCTCGGGTTGGACTGTAACCAGTGATACTGATCTCCTTTTTTTCAGTGTCAGCATCGAACTGAGTAATTTTTACGGTGTCTGGGATGTCTTTTGTTAAAGCCGCTAGTAGTTCTGCCCATTGTGGGGTTTGCTCGCTTAACTTTGTGAAGTCATCTATTTGGGCGTTAACCAATCTGATTTGCTTTTTCACTTCTGCATTTTCTGACTTATTTGCGAGCTTTTTTAACTGGTCAATCTCTTCATTAAGAGTACTGACCTTACGATCCAAATATACATAAACGCCAACCTGTACAACTACGGCCAATAGTAAAATTAGGATTGCAACAACGACTGCTACAACGACACTGTACAGAATTCTCTCAAAACCAAGTTCCACTTGCTTGGATTTTGGTAATAAATTTATTCGTTTCATTGTTCAATCTCCCAAAGAGCCAACCCAATGGCTGTTGTGTAACTTAACGCTTCGTAAGAAGACAAACTTGATGACTTCAAATTTGGAACATGCTCCAATGGGTTTGCCACAGTCACTTCCACAGGCGCATATGTAGACAACATCTCAGGCAACACTTCACCAACGTGTTTTAGTTTCGCTCCCCCACCAGTCAACAAGATTTGTTTGATGTGTGATTCAGAATGATCGTAATGAAATTTTAAAACATTTTTAATTTCTGATGCCAAGTTTTCTACTTCGGGCATCATGGTAGTTCTTAAATTCGGATACTCCACAGTGTTTGCCAAGCCAATTTCGCGTTTTAACTTTTCTGCTTGAGCAGGAGTAATTTTTAATGCCTTGGCCATGTTGTCAGTAAAACCG
>CAZXPB010000017.1:0-16117 GCA_964642585.1 uncultured Candidatus Saccharibacteria bacterium | reverse complement strand
GAGGAAGTAAATTGCAAAACATTATTTTCAACAATAATTAACGCGGTCTTGTATGCATCCATGTCGGCAATTAAAATTGGCTCGTTGACATCTGGCGGCACCAACGCTCTGGCCACGCTCTGAGCTTCAACTTCAATCCCGCAAAGTTTTAACCCAGCGTCTTCAATAATATGTATAAATGTATCAACAAACTCTTTAGGAGAGGCAATCAACAACACATCCATTGTTGAACCCTTTTTTGAAATGATCTGCCAATCAAAATAGACTTGATCCATTGGCAATGGAATATACGCTTCTGCTTCAAACATGATGGCGTTCCCTGCCACAGCCTCTTCCATAACTGGAATTGTAATAACACGAATGAACGATTTAGACTCAGGTAAACTAATGATGGCTCTTTTGGTAGTGAAATTACCGTGTTGAGGAGAAGCAATAGAGAGCTTAATAAATTCAGATAATTTTTTCCTGTCTACGAAGGCATCGTTTTGCATCATACCTATTGGTAATGGAGCGTTTGCATACCCTTGTAAATCGGTGTGGCCATGTTTGTAATTAAACTGAACTGCCTTCAATGCGTGCGCATTGACATGAAGTCCAATATATTGATATTTCTTTTCAAAAAAGTTTAATCTCATCTATGTATAGTATAGCAAATGATTAATTAATACTGTTGCTAATATTGTAAATTGGGCTGATTAGCGCCAAAGCAAGAAATCCAACGACACAACCAATGACTAACAATAATAACGGCTCAATAATAGAAGACATATTTTTCATTGTATCATCTACTTCCGCTTCAAAGTGTTCCGCTAATTGGTCAAAGATATTTTCCAGGTTACCTGTTTCCTCACCTATTGAAATCATTTGAGTAACAATGAAAGGAAACAAGTGTTCATGTTGCGATAGTGCCTCAGTCAGCGGCTTCCCCAACTTCACACTCTCCGCAGTCTCTGAAAGAACCTCGCGGTAGTAAACATTATCCATCGCGCTACTAGTGACTTCCAGCCCTTGCACAACTGCAATTCCTGACTTCATTAGTGAACCTAAAATTCTAGAGAAACGAGCCATGTTAATTTTTTTCACCACCGGGCTAATGAGCGGCATGTTTAAAAGAAAGCCTGCTAAAATTCTTTTTCCAACTGTACTTTTCATCCCGAAAATTACAGCAGCAATTAACAGAACAAAAAGACCAATTACTAAAACTGAATTACCCGCCATGAAATCTGAAAATCCGATCACTAGTTGAGTAGTGACAGGAAGCTTGGTATCAAAATCTTTAAAGGTCGCGGTTAAACTTGGCAATACGAAAATAGACAAAGCAATTCCGATTATTACCATCGCAGAAATAATTACTCCAGGGTAGATCATCGCGCCTTTGGTTTTGGATTTTAAATCGGCTTCACGCTGAAGTTGAATGCGTAAATATTCCAAACTCTTTTCAAGGTTACCGGAAATCTCTCCTACTTCTACCATGCTAATAAAAATATGTGAGAAAACTTTTGGATACTCAGCCATAGACTCATGCATACTTTTCCCTGCTTCAACACTACCAGCCATAGCATTTACAATCCCTTTGAATTTTTTATTACCAGTCTGCTTTGAAATAATCCGCATCGCGCGCGGAGCTGAAACACCAGAGCGGAGTAGTAAATCTAAGTTTTGAATGAACGCAATTTTTTCCTTCAAGGGCACAGAGCCCATTGACTGTAAAGTAGTTAAAAAATTATTGGACTTTTTTTCTTCTAAATCTAATGGCATGAGCCCTTGCTCTTTCAGCAAATGCCCAGCCGCCACTAAATTCAGGGCTTCAATAGTCCCCGTCTCTGTTTTGCCATCTTTAGATGCCGCTGAATATGTAAATTGTGCCATTTATTTTTGCTTGATTACTCTTTAGTTACGCGTAAAATCTCTTCAATTGTGGTGGTACCGAGCGCCGCTTTAATGAACCCATCTTGCCACATGAGAATCATCCCCTGCTTTTCGGCTTGATCTTGAATTTCCAAAGAAGTTGCTCGTTTCACAACTAAATCTTGGACCTCTGGGGTCATTTCTAAAATTTCATGGATACCAATACGCGCTTTGTAACCAGTATTACTACACTTGTCACAGCCCTTCCCTTTAAAAAATTCTAAGTCATCAAAAGATTTAATTTTCTTTTCTAAAATTCCTTCACGGTTAATAGTGTCAATTAGTTTTTGCATCACAAATTCTTTTTCAAGAGCACCACGCACTGCAGGTTCAACTTCAATTTTCACTTTACAGTCTTTACAAATCACGCGCACCAAACGCTGAGCCATAATGGCATTGACTGTAGAGGCAATTAAGTACGGTTCAATTCCAATATCAATAATTCTAGGCGGCGCAGCGGCAGCTGAGTTAGTGTGCAAAGTAGAAAGCACAATATGCCCTGTCATCGCAGCGTGCATCGCTTCTTCCGCTGTTTCTTTGTCGCGGATCTCACCAATCATAATGATGTTTGGATCTTGGCGAAGCAACGCGCGAAGACCAAGCGCAAAAGTTAAACCAATTTTTGGATTGGTTTGCATTTGGTTAGCACCCACAATACGATATTCAACCGGATCTTCAATTGTAGAAATGTTCACCTGCTTCGTATTTAACATAGATAAAATGGCGTAGAGTGAAGTGGATTTACCACTACCAGTCGGTCCAGTAACAAGTAACATGCCGTGAGGTTTGTGAATATTTCGTTCTACCATTTCAATCTGACTCTTGAAAAAACCAAGCTGTTCAAAGCTCATGGCTTTTGTGGATTCATCAAGTAAACGGATAACTACCTTTTCACCATCAAAAATTGGAATTGTAGAAATACGAAGTGAAAACTTGTAGCCATCTTTTTCAATTTTGTAACGACCATCTTGTGGCAACCGATGTTCATCAATTTTCAAATTAGACAACACTTTGATGCGCGCCACAAGAGCTGCTTGAATTGCTTTTGGCAAAGTCATGGCATCGTGCAAGACACCGTCAATACGATAGCGCACAGACACAGCGTTCTCCTGCGGTTCAATGTGGATGTCAGACGCTTTCTCAATCACGGCATATTCTAACAGTGTATCTACCACCCGAATAATCGGGATTTCCTCGGCCATTTTCTTGAGTTCATCGTCCAAAGTGCCGTCAGAAGCGACAGAAACGTCATCAGGACGCCCTTCGCGAACCATATGCTTAATCTCCCCTTCCAGGTTGGTATGGTACTTAGAAAGGCCGAAATCAAGCGAAGTTTTGGCAATTAGAAAGACCTTGATTTCTAGTCCAGTTTTCTTTTTCATGAACTCTCTGGTCTGCAAATCGGTCGGGTCTACCATCGCTACCGAAAGGGTAGTTTTGTCTTTTAAAAAACTGATAATCTTGTGGCGGCGAGCAATTGGTTCAGGAACAAGGTTAAGTACTTCAACAGGGATCTGTTCGTTTCTCAGGTCAATAATTGGCACATCAAACTCTTCTGATTTTACTTTCAGAAGTTGTTCTTCAGTCAAAACTTTTTTCTCAAGCAAAAAATCCTCCCAAGCGACGGGAGTTTTTAAGGTAGCTGCTGTCCATTCTTTGCCTAAAGTTTCAAGAGCAGTTGCAGTGACGACCTTCTTTTTTTTCAAGAGCTCGTTTAACTCAGCTGTAATCATTTTTGTTTTTTATCAACTCTTCAAGTTTTTTGTACGCAGACAGCGTTTCGCCTCCGGCTGCACTTCGCAGACTGCCTGCTTAACAAAAAACTTTATAGTTATAAAATCAATAATTTGGTTTCTAATATGCTTTATAGCTACTTTGATTATAACATATTTAGCCTAGTTTTTCCAAATCGATTTTATTTAAGCCAAAAGAAATTCCATATTTTTTGTTGACTGAACTGGGAACTCAAGATAAAATATAATTACTTTTGGGATTTCCCACCGATCCTTGCAGATCTCTGCAAGGTGAATATCTACGAGAACAGGTCTAAAAACCCTGTTTTTATTTTTTTCATTTCTGTGTCTTTAATTTGCCCAATGTAATTCGTTAATCGTTTTTGATCAAAAATCCTAATTTGATACATCATAGCAATCATTTTATTTTGTTTAAAATCAAAAGAAATGTACCAGGTGCCGCTTTTTTGTTTTGAAGTTAAAGGAATCCCTAAGAATAAGTTAGTAGATATTTTTTTATAGACTAATATAGGCCTTGAAAATAAAGCACTTTTTCCATAAACTTCAGAGCCAATATTTTTCCCAATAATGCACCACCATATTTGGCCAGCCTTAAAAAACTTATTTTTGGTAGCCATATTCAAAACCTTTTTTAGATTATTCCAGTTATCGTATCAATCTAGTTCGATCATACGATAATTATGGCAAAGCACTCCTCAAGAAATCTTAAAATTCATAGCTCAAACCCTACTCATGCCCAAGCGCTTCAATCGGATCCATTAAACTGGCTTTGCGTGCCGGGAAAACACCGAACACTAATCCAATTAAAGATGCAGTACCGACAGATAGCAGCACGCCGCTAATTGGTACTGTAAACTTCCACGCGAATCCTTGTCCTTGTGCAATTTGAGCAATCCCAAAAGAGATGAGCGCCCCAAGCGCAATTCCCATGAGCCCACCAGCCATTGTCAGTAGTACCGCCTCAATAAGAAATTCCTGCAAGATGCGATTATTTTTTGCCCCAAGTGCCTTTTTCAAACCAATTTCACTAATTCGCTCTGTCACCACCACATACATAATATTCATAATCCCCACGCCACCAACAATTAGCGAAATACTTGCTACCGCAATGAGCAAGAAAGTCACACCAGAAAGAATTGTCGCAAAAGTACTTAAGTTCCCTGCTTGAGTGCTCACACGAAAATCTTCTTTGTACTCTTCTTTAATCCCATGATTCTCACGAAGGACCGCACGCATGTCTTCGGCGGTTAAATCAGCAATATCATTGTTCGCAAGCTCAGCTAAAATGAAAAATAAATGATCTATCCCTAACAATTTTTTCTGAGCAGTAATCAACGGGATGAACACTTGCTGATCTTCTCCAAGCGGACTAAATCCACCTTTTTCTGCATACACCCCAATTACCACAAAGTTGTAAGAACCAACACGAATGTTTTGTCCCAACGGGTCACTGTCGCCAAATAAATCTTCTGCAATCCCACTGCCCAACACCGCTACTTGTGCTGCTCCAGAATTTTCTGCTTCTGTATAACTGCGACCACTTTCAATAACGCTTGAGTCTATCTCAAAGCGCGAGGCATCTGCCCCAAAAATATTAGTATTCTTAGATACATTTTTATAACTAACTACCTGTTGTCCAATGACCGCGCCGTAAGCATTGACCACATTAGGAATTTGTCTGATACTCTCTACATCACGATTTTTTAAACTAGTAATGGCGATGGCTTGGTTAGCACCACTGCCGGAAGTGGCATCAAAACTACCACTGCGCTGTTTGGTGCTTGGCGGCACGCGAGTTTCTACCGTCACTGAGTTAACACCTTGCGATTCAACCTGCGCGTTAATGAACGAGTTAAAACCTTCCCCTGCCGAAAGCACCACAATCACTGTAGCAATACCAATAACGATCCCCAAAGTGGTCAGGAGAGTTCGTACTGGATTACGCGTTAATCCGCGCAGAGCTTGTTGAAGTGAAATTAACATAGGAAAAATATAGCTAAAATTATTCGTAACTCAAAGCTGCAATCGGGTCTAGCCGCGCCGCTTTAAACGCTGGGTAAAGCCCGAACACGAGTCCAGTTAAAATGGAAACACCAAGCGCCAAGAAAATAGACAAAGGTGAGATAATGAAACTCCAGTCGTATCCTGCGTAACGAGCGCCAATAGCGATTAGGTAAGAAACAATAATCCCCACTACCACTCCAAGCAGTCCACCAATACCAGTAACCACGCTAGACTCTAATAAAAATTGGTTTCTTACGGCACGCTGTGTGGCCCCAACGGCTTTACGCAAACCAATTTCGCGAGTGCGTTCTGCCACAGTTACGAGCATGATATTCATAATCCCAATCCCACCAACGACTAAAGCCAACGCCGCCATAGCAACAAGGAATAACCGCAGTGCATCGGTAATGGTGGTAAGTAGTTTAATGGCGTCTGCAAGGTCACGCACTGAAAAATCTTCATCGGCCTCACCTTTAATGTTGTGTCTCTCGCGCAGAAGCTGGGTAATGTCGGCCATGGTAGAAGGAATATTTTCCGATGAATCCACTTTCGCGCGAATGAACTGCAAATGCCGAATACCGAGCAGTTGTTGTTGCGCAATAGAAAGCGGAATGTAAACTAGGTCATCTTGATTTTGAAAAGCAACTGTCCCTTGTTGTTTGGAAACACCAATGACTTCAAACGGCACCGATTTAATTTTAACCACTTCACCAATGGCCGGTTGGTCACCAAATAATTGTTGTTTTACATCGTAGCCCAGAACAATGACATTGGCGCCAATTGATTCACGCGCATCAAAAAACCGACCGTCTTCTAATTCCACATTTTGCACTTCAATGTAAGTTGATTCTGTGCCAACATATTTTGTGTCCACACTCTCGTTTCGCCAAGTGACAGTGCCAGTACCTTGCGCAGTTGGCGCAACAGCTACTAAGTGCGGAATACGAGTCTTGTCGCGCATAGCCACAGCATCGGCTAAAGTCAAAGTCGTAATTTGTACACCAAACACAGCTGCTGGCGGACCATTTTCGTTAGATTTTCCTGGCAGAACGCCGACAATGTTTGAACCAAGTTTGTTAATCTGTCCCAACACCAAACTTTGCGCTCCTGCACCAAGAGCGATAATAATGATCACGCCAGCTACACCAATAACAATTCCTAAAATAGTCAAAAAAGATCTGCCTTTGCGGGCCAGCAGACCTTTGAGCACCATTTTTAGTTCAACTGTAATAGACA
This sequence comes from uncultured Candidatus Saccharibacteria bacterium, assembly GCA_964642585.1. Classification (GTDB taxonomy): domain Bacteria; phylum Patescibacteriota; class Doudnabacteria; order UBA920; family UBA920; genus UBA920. The sequence continues at coordinate 9,215 of CAZXPB010000017.1, read as the reverse complement.
TAGCTTACTCCTGTGCGTTTTACTTTACTAAATCCCCTTCTTCACTCGCTAGAATCTGATTCTTCACAGCAACATCTGACTCAATTTGCCCATCTTTAATACGAATAATGCGCTTGGCGTGCTCTGCGGTTTCTTGTTCGTGAGTAACTAAAATGATGGTTCTGCCTTCGCGGTTCATGTCTTGCAGAATTTTCATGACAGTGTTACCAGACTTAGAGTCTAAGTTCCCTGTTGGTTCGTCTGCAAAAATTACAGCAGGGTCGTTCACCAGTGCCCGAGCAATGGCTACGCGCTGTTTTTGCCCACCGGAAATTTGGTTGCTCATGAATTCCATTCTATCTCCTAGTCCCACAGACTGTAGAGCTTCTTTAGCCAACTCCACTTGGTTTTTTTTGGTACCGTACAAAAGTGGCAACCGCACGTTGTCTATAACAGAGGTTCTGGGCAGTAAATTAAAGGCTTGAAATACAAAACCCACGCGTTCGTTACGAATTTGCGCTAAACGGTCATCATCAAAAGTGCTGACATTTTCCCCTTCAAATTCAAACACACCACTAGTAGCACGATCCAGGAAACCTAAAATGTGCATAAGGGTGGATTTACCGCTACCACTTGGCCCCATGATGGCGACAAACTCCCCTTTTTTTATTTCAAAGCTGACACCTTTAAGAACATTGGTAACAATGTCACCATTTAAATAGTCTTTGGTAAGATTTTCAATTTTAATTAAGTTCATGGCTATTTCTTGTTAACGAAAGTCACAATCTCTTGGCCTTCAGTTAACCCAGAAGTAATTTCCACCACACCACCATCAGCTTCTAGCCCTGTTTCTACGACGCGTTCTTCAAAAGTTTTTTTCTTGGTGTCGGTGACCACGCGGACATACTTCTTCCCATCTTTGTTGATAACAGCCCTAAGCGGAATATTCAAAACATCGCTCTTAGAATTTGTCAGGATAGAGATGTTGGCAGTCATACCTGGTTTAACTTCTTCAAATTTTTCTAAAGCCACTGTGATTTTGTAGTTTACTACTCCAGAGACAACAGTAGAGGCTGGGTCAATGAGCTGAACTTTACCAGCAAACTCACGGTCAGAGCCAAGTGCATCAAAAGTAAGTGTGACAGGTTGATCCACTTTAATTTGCGCAATGTTTGCCTCAGAAATATTGGCCTCAATGTGCAAATTATCTACATCTTGCAAGACAATAGCAGTTTTACTTGGCCCAGCTTGCTCACCAGCTTTAACATCTACAAGAGTGATGGTGCCGTTAGCAGGAGCACGAATGATGGTGCTGTCTAGTGTAGCACTGGCCGCTTGCAGTTGTCCTTGAGCAGAAAGCAGTTGTGCGCGAGCGACTGCAACATCTTCTGGGCGAGCATCGGCTTGTTTTTGAGCTAACGCCCGAACAGCTTGGTCAAGACTTGCTTGAGCAGAGTTAATTGAATTCTGCGCACTTACTACCGCTTGCTCCCGAGTTTGCAATGCTGCTTGGTAGGCGTTGTAATATGTAATGTATGTAGAGGCTTGGGTGTTTGGAATGTCTACTGTCCAAACTGGACTGCCACTGAAGCTGCCATCTGTGGAGAAAGTGACATACAAACCTTTGGTGCCTAGAGCTACTGGAATCCCTCGCTCAATGTTTCCAGATGTACCAATTTCTAAACCTCTATACTTAACTTTAAAACCTGAGCCAATGTACTCAACATTAAACTTGTACTGGCCAGTTTCTGTGCCTTGATAAGAGCCAGAAAGAGTAGCCGTAACTTCCCCGCTGACAATGGAACCGCGTCTAGCTTCTAAGCTGTTGGAGTTGAGGGCATTGCGAGCATTTGTCACAAGTACATCTTGCTGACTGACAGTAGACTGGTAAATGTCTTGGTAGTTTCTAAGAGTGGTTTCTGCGGCAAAGACGGCTGACTTGGCGATGTCTATGTCTGGACCACTAGCGCCAGCTAGGACTTTGTTTAAATTGGCCTGTGCTTGCGCTACAGAGGCTCTAGCTTGAGTGATTGTGGCAGACTGGTCTTTCTGGCTAAGGTAGGCTAAAACAGCGCCAGATTCCACTTTTTGACCCACTTTAACATTAACTTTCTCAACAATCCCAGTGCCTTTGAAAGCGAGGTTTAAATCTGTAGTACTGTTAACTTGCCCTGTGGCAAGAGCATTGGACTCAATACTGCTTTTCACCACTTTGTCGGTAAGGACATCTGCAGGTTTGTTTTTACTGCGGTATATTAAAAAACCAATGAGGGCTACAAAAATTATTGCCACCCCAAGAATGATTCGTCTTTTAGTAAAATATTGTTTCATACTTACTAAGTATACCTTAAAAACCTAAGAAAAAACAGGCTATTTGCCTGCATGCGTGGTGTTGATAGTCGCGTCTATGAGACGGTCCATATATTGCTTTGATAAGTTACGAATTGCGGTGATGATCTTTTCGTGACGCTTGTCTATCGAAAGAAATAGGCGCAAAGTGTGGTCGTAATAACCAATCTTCACTCTCCCGTCGTGAAGGTAAGCAAACAATTTACCAGACTCCACCGCTCTTTGAATGCTAGCCACCGACACATTGCGTTGAGCCATGCGCAAGGCTGCGTGTTTCGTAACGACTAATACCCTCTTTCCGACTTGTATTTGTTTATTTTCGTACTGCGCTGCAGTTTGCAGGCCACTTAGAAGTACAGAACTTGTGGCACTTCCTACACACGGAGTTGGTAGTTCTGCCCTGTCTAGGACTTTAGGCGCAAGGCCTGAGGCAAACAAAAAAACCAACATGGAGATGATTGGTTTTACTAGGGGGACAAAAAACTTAGCTACGCTCACTGGCGCAACCTTATGGTTTTGTGGCATATTTAAATGCTTAATTACACTCATAAATTAGGTTAATTAATGAGTAACATCGTAGGATAGCGCTAGTTCAAAAGTTTGTCAAGCCGATTTCCGGGCAACAAAAAACCCCTCCCGAAGGAGGGGTTTTCCGAACTTTTTCCTTAGTTAGATAAATCTACGTAAGAATTGGTTGGTACTAGAATTAAGCGATACCGTTCAAGAACAAAGCGTCTGTCTTGAAGTCGTTCAAGTTAAATTCGTAGTAGTTAGCATTGGTGTTGTCATTTGCAGTACCCCAGTTAATAGATTCAACCTTTATGTAAGCGGAACCATCAGTAGGAGTTGAGTCTGCAGCGTAGATAACAGTCAATGTGAAGTGACGAGTAGTGCCTTCTTTAACGTAGAATACGTTAGAGTTGTCTTGAACCTTAGTTGTATCAGATTCCAACAAGTTAGAGGACAATACTGGAGTACCAGCTGTTGAAGTTACAGAGAACTCAACACCTTGGCCAGCAGCATTAGCATTAGCTACTTCAGAAGATTTGTCGATGTACATATCGCCATCGAAAGCAGTTACATCAAATTGTACTTTGAATGTACCTTGGTCATCTTCACCAGATGCATCAGCAGTAAATGTACGTTCAGCTGAAGAATCAGTGTAAGTTACCATAATACCTGCATCGTAAGCAGCAGATGCTTCACCAACAGCTGTACCTGTAAGGTCAGAAGTAGTTACATCATCACCAGCTTCGTCAGTAGCTTCGATTGCGTCAACTTCAGTACCTGAAAGTTGAGCTGAGATTGTATCACCGTTATCTAGGTCTACATCACCTGTAGATTTAAAGTCAACAGTAACTTTGAATTCAGCAGTATCACCAGCAGAAATGTCGATGTTTAGATCGTCAAATGTGTATGTTTCGTCAGCACCAACGCCGCTACCGAAAGCATTTGAAGAATATTCATCAGTACCATTTACCAAAGTGATGTTTGTGATCATATCATCAACGTTTGCAGCACCAGTAACATCAATGTTTACTGGGATTGAAGTGATGTTGATATCAGAATCACCAGCAGCTTCCAATGTGAAGGATAGAATCTCTACATTGTTAGTGTCTGATGTATCGTCAACGTCAATAACGTGTGCTAGGTTAATGTCTTCATCAGAATCGTTAAGAGCAGCTTTTAGTTCAACGTTTGCAGTTGAAGCAAAAGAAGCAAAGTCAAATGTACGATCTAATGCATCAGCATCAGTATCTTCAGTAGTAGTTACACCATCACCGTCGATAAAGCGTACATTAAGTACATCTACTCCAAATGAATCAGAGTCAATATCACCAGAGTCTAGGTTAGACAAAGCTGAAATATGAACAGTGAAAGTAGCTGTATCACCAGCGCGTACGATTGCACCACTTAGAGAAACAGATTTTGTGTAGATTTTGCTGTTTTCTGTAAAATCAGAAGGATCAGCTGTACCAACTTCGTCTCCATTCATTTGAATGGAAACTTCATCAATATAATCTTCAATTCTACGTGAATCTGCAGTATTTGTTTGCTTTAATTCAACTTTCATTGAATTAATTTGAACATCTGAGTCATCACCAGCTTCAATTTCGAAAGCTAATACACCAACACCATTTTCACCTTCACCAATTTGTTCAGATGAGTATGTTGATTTAGGAGTTACAGTGATTGAACCAACGCCACCTTCAAGTGGACCATTGTCGTCTACAGGTGTTGTAGCAGCAGATGGAGAAAGTTGGCCAGCTGTACGAGCTGCGATAACACCAGTTTGTGTTAGCATCTTGTCAGCAGCGTTTGCAGTAACTACATCAGACATTTTCCAGCCCCATGAGTTAAATACATCCATTGAAGGAGTACCCCATAGACCACCAGAAACTACTAATTGGATAGTACCACCATTGTTAACAAGTACACCTGCAGAGTGTGCAGCTGAACCGTTATCAATGTTTGCAGTTTTTGCTAGGAAAGAAGAATCACCATTGTATGCGTTTGCAAAGGAAAAACCTTGTGCACCAAATACAGCAGCGCTTGTGAAAGCAGCCTTCTTACCACCAGTAATTAAGGAACATTCGCCTTTTACGTCTGAGTCCTTAGTTGCTGTAGCACAGAAAATGCGACCATCTTGAGGAGCTACTAGAGCACCAGATGGAAGAGCCATTACAGCATCTGTCATGTTTTGAATTTGGCCAGCAGATAGGAATCCGTAGCTTTCAAAAGCACCCCAAGATGTGAATGCGCGTTTTTGCATGCTTGAGTCGATAAAGTAAACAGTACCATCAGTGGTCTTGTAAACTTCACCTGCAGTAGCAGCGTGAGTTGTAGCAGGCATGATCAACATTGAAGTTGCCATAGCAACAGTTGAAAGTCCAGTTACAAACTTAGTAATAAATTTAGACATTATTTGCTCCGTTATCTATAGTTGTCGTTTCTCGCTTGTGTTCATTTATAGGACAAAAGAGAGGCGGCATAATTGATTATTCAATTGAGACAATCAATGGCTATAGAAAACAAATTAATTGATTTGTTTGACGAACTCTATTCTTTTGCAATCCTCAAAGCTCTAGAGTTCAGTGAGGGGCTCAAGTTAGAGACCGGTTACTAATTAATCCTTGCTAAAACCATTTTTCCCGACAGTTCGACCAAGGAGCCAGATCTCCTGCAGCATTTGCCGCAAAAGGGTTATAGGCACCTGTACAGGTGAATTTATAGAAAGGTTAATAACTAATTGGAAAGGAACTCGTCGCTAGCTCAGAATTACAGATTTTCTGGGGAACACAGATACAGACGGCCTGTTTTGCATAGTGTTACAAGGTTTTACCTTTATTTAATAATACCGCAGTTCTTCTAAAAACTGCGATATTAAACTACCTAGATTATAAGGTATTTAGGCATTATGGTCAAGTAGTACTACCAACTAAGTACGCCTGCCAGTCTTGTGGACAAGACTTGAGTTTGAACGAGAAGTTTGTCTGCAGCGTTAGCAATTACTGCAGTAACAGGGTTATATCCCCAGGAAGTTAATACCGCCAGGGATGGAATTCCTGCTAAAGCGTTATCTTTAATTACCTGCAGGGTGCCGCTGTTATTTATGAGAGTACCAGATCTGTGAGTAGAGTTCGGATCAGAAATATGGTCTGTAGATGTCATGAACGACACATCTCCATACAGTGCATTACTAAATGAAAAGCCAAGGGCTTTAAACACTGAAGCAGAAGTAAAACCTGCTTTCTTACCATCTGTAATTAAGTAGCAAGTTCCCTTATCTGCTCCCCTGTCTGAACAAGTGATAGAGCCATCTCGTGGTGGAATAAATGATCCAATTGGAATATTTAAGTCTCCTTGCCATGCAGCAACAGTAGATGCAAATGAGTTGAAACCATAACTGAGAAATGCACCTGCAGAAGTATATGGTCTTCGCTTACCGTCTGCGGTGAGAGTGTAGATAGTGCCGTCTGTGGTGACTATGTTTGTGCCTACAGCATGGCGAGTGTAAGAACCAGAGGCTGAACTAGATGCACTAGCACTGCCCATTAAGCCAAATACTGAAAAACTGTTTGTAGAACAAGTGACTGTATTCGCAGATGCGTTTACAGTGCATGGAGCAAGAGATGTCCAAACTCCCCCACTGTAATGGTAAATTACTAAAGTAGATTCATCTAATCCAACAATTTCTGAGTCATCATAACTAATTGTAATTTCAATATCTTCGTTAAATGAAGTGACGGCGGTGCCAACTCCAGTTAAAGCAGACAAGTTGTAGATATGCCCATCTGCTAGAGTAAAGCCAGATGGCAAACCGGTGGTTGCAGTTGCATCAGCTTCATCTAATTGTTTAATTTGGAATACTGCATCAGTACCTGTCGCGCCTGCAGGAATATTTAACAAAAGACCAACTCCACCATTCTCTAACTCTGAAGTTCCACCAGTCGCTGTTGGAATGTTTGAAGATTGTTCATCTATAACTGTAGCCGAACCAGTGCAGCCTGTGGTTGTGAAAGTATTGTTAGTGCCTGTAGCCAAGTTACTTGCTGAGTCGTTAGACTTCACGCGATAATTGTAAGTAGTGCAAGCAACTAGACTAGAAATAGTCACTGAGTGTGAAGTTACCCTTGGAGCGGTATCCGCCTCAACGGTAGAAGTACCATAACTGGTAGTTAGACCATAATCTACTATGCTCGAAGCAGCTTCGTCAGTGGTCCAGGTGATGGTCACTGAAGTATCAGCTGGAGTAGAAGTTACTGCAGAAATAGTGGGAGCATTCCCATCTGAAGTGCTCGCATTAACAGTTGCGTTATTCCCTGCCCCATTTGAGTTCACTGCCCTTACTCTAAAATTGTAATCAGTGCTTCCAGAAAGACCAGTCACAGTTGCAGAAGTAGTGGTTGAAGTGCCATCATTAAATGTTGACCAGCTTGATGCCGCGCTAGTTTTGTATTGAACTATGTAATCTGTAATAGATGATCCGCCGTTTGCCACAGGTGCTGTCCAAGTTAGAGCGACTGAGGTTCCAGACGGGGTGGCAGCTAAACTAGTTGGAAGTCCTGGGTAATTCAAACCCAAAACATTTTTGGTAACTGTAGTCATGCTAGATGCGACACTCTTTAAGCCAGAGTACAACCAATGATTAGCGCCATCGGTTCCTGTTGCAGCAGAGGTATCTACAACATAGACATTTGGTTCCAGCGCTGCCACATCAGCAAGTGCTGCATTAATAGTTGGATAACCTGAACTTGCTGGCATAGACTGAAACTGAGTCATGATTATAATCGCCCCAGGCAAATCTGCCTTAATATTATCTATGTAAGTTGTTAAGTTACTTTTGAATGAATTAATGTTTGTGCCAGCGATACCATCATTAATACCAATACTCATCCATACGACCCATTTTCTGTTACTTGGGATTTGAGTTTTAGCAGCAGCTGTACGTTGTAAGAATTTAGTAAAATATGCTCCTGAATAATTCCACTGGCTAACTTGAGAACCACCTTGCCCTGTTTTAATTAAATATACTTGTGGGTTATCTGGAAAAGCATTGGCTTCGGTAGAGTTTGCGAGACCAAGTTCTAAACCGTGACAACAATCGTAGTAGCCACTCAAGCCATCATGATCTCGTAAATTGTTTGTACCAATATCTAAATTTTCAAATAAGAAGTTTCCTGATGTAAGATTCATAATCTGCACTGCAGAGCGAGGAGCCACTTCTCCAGCTGTTGCACTACTATTTAATCCAATTCCACCGGAGTTACTTTCACCAGTAATTACAAAGCTTAAATTACTAATTGCATCTGGAGTAGCGCTCACTGTTGCAGAAACTGTTCCAGGGTTACCATCGTTTGAACCACTAACCCTAAAGTCATAAGCTGAGGCATTTGTCAGTCCAGTAACTATAGCTTTTAAGCTAGTAGAAGTGCCGTCATTAAAAGTTGACCAAGATCCAGCTGAACTTAATTTATATTCGATAATATAGTCGGTTGGAGTACCTCCAGAAGATGGAGCATCCCAACCAAGTAAAACTTGTTGGTTAAATCCAGTAGCAACTAAACCTGTAACTTGACCTGGGGCTTGAGGTAATGATGGTGTTACTGAATTTGAAGCAGTTGAGGCAGCTGAGTCCCCTTGTGAATTTGTTGCTTTGACTGTGAAAGTATATGCAACATCATTAGTTAATCCAGTTACCGTAATTGGCGAACTGCTTCCACTCGCTGTAATTCCTCCAGGAGAAGAAGTAACAGTATAGCCAGTAATGGCATTACCACCGTTAGAGGATGGTGCGGTGAAAGTCACTACGGCCGAAGCATTGCCTGCTGTTGCAGTACCGATGGTTGGTGCATCTGGAACAGTGTCTATTGGAGAGAGGCCATACACGACAACATCGTCAAAAGTACTTGATGCAGCTGAGTTTTCTAAAAAGATAGGTTTGTTATTTACCACTACTGCGGTGTTGTGAGTACACATTAATACCCCGTTCTTGTAGACTTCAAAGCCACCAGAGATCAATTTCATCTTATAAACGGCAGCACCCGCAGCTGCAAGTCCACAACTAGTTTGGCTACTGCTTGCTCCATCCCAAGAAAGAGCAAGAATATTGCTCCCTGATGCAGTTAAATAAAGTAAATAAGCTTTTTTACCAGAAATACCAAAATCATAGTCACCATATCCTATTAATGGGGATGAACCTGCTGTCATTGATGCAGAGATTTCTAATGAAGTTGCATCAAAAATATCTTGAGAGATTAATGCATTCTGGCCCCAAGCACCAGAGTAACTGTCTGCAATAGTTAAAGTTCCATTTTGCTGGATTTTCCCAGAAGTGCCGCCACTACCAGTTGGATCATATTCGTTCCACTTGTCGGTATTAATCG
>CAZXPB010000016.1:0-20855 GCA_964642585.1 uncultured Candidatus Saccharibacteria bacterium | reverse complement strand
ATCCTTGCGAACTATCTTTAATGTGCTATAATACCATCGAGTTAATCAACTAACTAGTTTTAGCTAGTTAAATTTGAAACCCAAACAAAAAGGGAAAACAAAAATACAAACCTGCCTCAAAAGGCAAAGAAAACAAATATATTATGGACAAAACAGCTAATTTAGCTTTGGTCATGCAAATGATCGACGCTGCCGAAAAGAATATTCAATCAGCGAAACAACTTCTGCGCGAAGGTGGTGGTTTAAGCTATTCCAGACCAAATAACAGCGCTGCAATTTTAGCAAAAGCTAATGGTCTTTCTGGTGGAGAAGGGGATAAAATCATCGAAGGTGTTTTTGATGGTCAAAACATGATTGGTCCAGAAGGAAAGCAATATCCCGTTCCTGCTAACTACGCTTCAAAAAGTAAACTTGTTGAAGGTGATGTTCTGAAGCTAACAATCGCTGAAGACGGATCATTTATTTACAAACAAATTAGCCCAGTTGAACGCCGTAAAGTTATGGGTGTACTTATGCAAGATGAAAAAGGTTATTACAAAGTTATTCCTGAAGGAAAAACCTACAAAGTACTTTGGGCATCACTTACTTACTTTAAAGCAGATTCAGGTGATGAAGTTACTATTGTCCTTCCTCAAGATACCGACACCGAATGGGCTGCAGTTGAACATGTTATCAAAAAAGGCAGTGGTGGTCACTTAGATGCAGAAGCGGGGGAAAGTCTTGGTTCATCTGACATGCAAGACATTGAAGCAGAACCCCAAACTCCAGAAGAATTTTAAATTAAAATTAAATTAATATCATGATTCTAGATAGAATTAGTACTCTTTTGCAAAGTCGACCTGTAATTATTCAGCTATTAAGATTCGCCGCGATTGGTGCAATTAACACCGCTTTAGATTTCATTATTTTAAATTTTGTTACCAAATCATTAGGAATCACTTCCGGGGTTGAGCTAGGCTTCCTAAATATCCTAAGTTTTTCCGCTGCTATCATTCAGAGTTATTTCTGGAACAGAGCATGGGCTTTTGCAGCTTCATCTGGGGTGAGTTTAATACAAAATGCGCTTAGACTAGCGTTAGTAGGCGGGCTTGGCTTCCTTGCATTCTTGGCAGTGGTAGTCGGCTCCGGTTACGAAGCTTCCAGTCTATTTTATTTAATGGTTTTGGTTGCGTTTGTAGTTTCTGAAATTTGTCTGTGGGTAGGTTTCAAACTTCACTTTGGCGGGCCGCAAGGAGCTGGGGCACAATTTGCAACTTTTATTTTTGTGAGTTTAATTGGCTTACTAATCAATAGCTTAATTGTGGTACTCGCAACAAATGTAATTACTCCTTACCTAGAATTTTATATTAATTCTGATGTCATAAAAAATGTGGCGAAAATTGTAGCCACTGCGTTCTCTCTAATTTGGAACTTCATGGCCTATAAACTAATAGTATTTAAGAAATAGCCTTTAAAAAAATACTAAAAACCGCTCTCTGGAGCGGTTTTTTTGCCTCCAATTGCCTGTGCTATAATTACCCTATGGCTGTACTTTATCAAAAATTTAGACCCCAAACATTCGCCGAAGTTATTGGCCAAGACCCCATTATTCAAACTCTCCAAAATGCCACCAAAAGTGGTGATTTAGCTCATGCGTACTTGTTTACTGGCAGTCGGGGGGTAGGAAAGACTACTATTGCTCGGCTTTTGGCTAAAGCAGCTAATTGTACAGATTTAAAAGATGGCAATCCTTGTGGTAAGTGCGATGTCTGTAACTCAATCGCCAATGGTTCTGCTTTAGATATCATTGAAATTGATGCCGCCTCCCACACCGGGGTAGATAATGTCCGCGAGTTAATTGAACATGCCCAATTCCGCCCAACTTCTATGGCGATGAAAGTGTTCATCATTGATGAAGTCCACATGCTTTCTAAGGCAGCTTTTAACGCACTCCTAAAAACTTTAGAAGAACCGCCGAAGCACGCGATGTTCATCTTGGCGACCACAGATATTGAAAAAGTACCAGAAACAATTGCATCTCGCACCCAACGGTTTGACTTTAAACGCATTTCAGAAGACAGCATGACTAAAGCGCTAGAGGCCATAGCAAAGTCTGAGAAAATCAAATTACCTGCAGGGGTTGTCGGTATCATTGTAGCTCAGTCAGAAGGTAGTATGCGTGATGCACTTTCTAGACTTGGTATGATTGCGTCTTTAGGGGAAAATATATCTTTAGAAGATGCACAGAGATTGTTAGGTGTCACTTCCATTGAAACAATTCAAGAATTAATTTCTGAAATATTAGCAGGTAACAGTAAAAGTTTCCCAGAGTTTTTTGAAACTGCTTTTTCAAAAGGGTCAGATGCAGTTGTATTTAATCGCGGAGTGCTACTTTATTTACAAAAAATATTAAATGCTAAATTAACCGGTGGTGCTGGTGAGTCAGAGTTAGTTTTAAAGCACAGCGCTGGATTTACTCTCCCAAATCTACTGTTTACAATCAGGTTATTTTTAAGATCGTTTAAAGAAATCTCTACCGCTCCATCACCAGAACTTCCGCTACTGCTAGCAGCTATAGAGGCGAGCTTGTCGTTTGCACAATCAACTCCCGCAGCAACTCCCGCAGCAACTCCTGTTGTAGCAGTATCTGAAAAAGTTGCTCCGGAAGCTGTTGTAAAATCTGTTGACGTAGAACCTGAGGCTGTTTCAAACAGTACTGACGCAAGTGTTACTACTGAACAAGTTCAAGAGTGGTGGCCACAAGTGATTTCAAAAATTAAGGAAAATAATAGTCCAATCGCCACCCTGTTGAAAAACTCTCCAATTATTGAGGTGAAAGATGGTAAAATAACAGTAGCGGTGCGATATCTTTTTCATAAGGAGCACATAGATAATAAAAAGCATAACAGCATGATTGTTGAAAATATTGCCGCGATCAGTGGTAAAAATCTATCAATCCGCGCTGTAATTAGTAAAGACTCACAGGAAGCTGGGCTTAGTCAGACGGTGGATGCCCTCGCCGATGCACTAAAAGAGTTTGGCGGAGAACTTGTAGAATAAATTTTCATACAAAAAAATTAAAAATAAAACAAAAATGAATTTTTCAAACACACCTCGTAAGTATCTGCTCGGACTGGTTTTGGTGATGGTGTTAATTTTAGTAACCATTGTTGCAACTAACCCGGGTAGTTTAGTATTTAAAAATAATATTGACTATGATGCTCAGCGTAAAATAGCCGAAGAGCAAACTAGAGAATACGAAGCTTTGCTTGCTAGCGTAGAGCCAAATTACGCAGCCAGCCAACAGTTACTTGAAAAAATAGCGACCGAAGATGTAGTTCGTAGGGAAGTAGAACTTGCGCTTGGAGTAAACCAGAAAATTACTGTTCCAACAATTGCAGATGCAGAACTTACTTTTTCAGAAAGAAATGATCGTGCCGCAATGGTAGATTACCTCAATCGCCTGGGCTCTGTGGTGACAAATTATAATAAAGATGTCCAGCCTGCGGTGAGTCAAGTTTTCGCAGATAGTGCAGACCGTACCGCAATTGCATCCGCGGCATTGAGAACCAAGTCTTTGGCCGATAGTATCCGTGGCCTTCCAGTGCCGAAAGATGCAGCCAATTTGCAAAAGGCTTACATTGTCACTTATGGTGCATATGAATCTTTCTTAGGGACGGCTGATAAGTATGCCAGCGGTAGTGCAACAGAACCGTGGCCTGATGTTTACGGGCAATATGCATTAATAGATAAGCAAACTTCTGTTGCAAAATCCGAGCTTTCTAGACTTACAATCAAATATGCACTCAATGTGCCGATGCCAAAAGATTTAGCTTTTTCTGCTGATGAACTACAGTTTCCTTCGTTAATCAAAACTGCTAATGCTCAGTGGGCCGTTGTAGATGTTCAAGCCGCTGTGTTGGAAGGAATTAAAGCAGGTTTGGCAAGATCATTTGCTAAGTTTGCAATTGACATGCTGGACAAGTTAGTTGCGCATATCGAAAAGAATTTTGCGATCGCCAGCCAACTTTATTACTCGCAGGACTTGGGACGGTTCTATTCAGTGGAGTATATGAAAAAGTTCGTTGCCAATCCACTTGACCAGGATATTATTCAAAAATTCTTACCCCAATACTTTTGTATAAACCCAACTCAGAAAGAACTGAAACAGATCTTTACTGCCAAAGCAGCTGCTAATGCTGGAGCGGATATCGTCATAGATCCATCTGATCCGCAGTTCATTCAAAAATTGGCTAGACTAGGTGGTGATGAAAAGAATTATGGTTTCTGGTGGCAAGAGTACTACATGAGCCTTGCAGCAACAATTCAAGAAGAAGCTTCTAGTGCTGCTACCAAAGAAGTGACTAGTAATGGTCTTAAATCTGGTCGCGACTTAGCTACTGGGCAGATTAACAAAACCATGGCAGCAATTTTTAACACTCAAGAAGCAGCGATTGCAGGGACTATCAATTTAGGGACAAACAATACAGAAAATGCGATCGGCCAGATTGTTGCAGGTGTAGTTGAAAGTTTGGTAAATAAATTTGTGTTTACTCCAATCGGTGGCGGTACTTCCAGTGGTGGAGGAATCGGTGTGATCAAAGAAACTAATGTTTGTTTGCGAACCCCACAAATGAAACCGGTGACAAGTATCCCAGGATCTGTGTATGAAGCTCCAAAAGGATCTTCTACCACAACACCACCGATTGTTCCAACTACCACAACACCACCATTTAATCCAAGATAATGGTATAATAAAATATATGGAAGAGCAGGCGCACAAAATTTTAGGTATCGATTATGGCAGTAAGAGAGTGGGCTTAGCTATTTCCGATGGTACTCAAACACTGGCCAGAGAGCTAAGCATTTTGTCGCCTAAAGATTTTTGGGCTAAAATTTTAGACCTTGTTGAAAACGAGGGAATTGGCAAAATTGTGATCGGGCTACCTTTAAATATGTCTGGAGATGATACTCAGACAACCATTTATGCTCGCCAGTTTGCAGAAAAGTTAAAGAAAGTTACCGAGTTACCTGTAGAGCTAATGGATGAAAGGCTCTCAAGTGCGATGGCGGCCTCTATCCCAGGTGGTACGCGCAGCATTGATAGCTTAGCGGCCCAAATAATCCTTCAAAACTATTTAGATAAACAAACAAAAAGTTAATTATGTCCCAGTTTCGCCAAAATCCGATTACAAAACAATGGGTGTTAATCGCTCCGATGCGTGCAAAACGACCGGAAGATTTTCGTACTTTTAGTGTAATGGCTGGTCTTCCTGAGTTGGATCCGACTTGTGTGTTTTGTCCTGGTAATGAAGATAAGAATCCTGACCTTTGTGATGATGTTTGCCGAATTCCAAACTCACGCGATTGGCAACTAAGAGTCATTCCTAATAAATATAAAGCTTTAGATTTTGGGAAAGACTACGTCAATCATGAGTTTTATAATTCACGAGCTGGTTATGGTGACCACGAAGTAATCATTACCCGCAAGCATAACGAGCCAGTGGCGCTACAATCGGCACAACTCATTGCGCTTAGTTTACAAAATTTTAAAGACCGGATCATAGATCTTTCAAAAAATGAAAAGACTGCTTATGTACAAGTTTTTCACAATCACGGCCGTGATGCAGGCGCTAGTTTAGTACACCCGCATTACCAGATTCTTTCTACACCGATGGTGCCCCCACACATTCACTCAGAAATTAACGGTGCGTATCATTATTTTCAACATGCTAAAGCTTGCGTGTACTGCGATATCATGAAAGAAGAGTCCAAACTAAAAGAGCGATTGGTTTACGAAGACGATCATTTCATGGTTATTACGGCTTATGCTTCAAGAAGCCCGTTTGAAACATGGATCTTGCCAAAAAGGCACTCGGCGCGTTACGAAGATATTACAGAAAAAGAAATTACACACTTGGCTCACGCACTGAAGCGCGTACTTGGTGCGCTTTATACCAAACTTTCTGACCCATCTTTGAATTTTTACATTCACAGTATGCCGACTAAGCGAGTTAGTGATAGTATAACTAAACATGAAGAGGGAACCTATCATTGGCATTTAACTGTGTTTCCAAGACTAACAATTTGGGCAGGGTTTGAATACGCCACTGGGATTCCTGTAAATCCAATGCCACCAGAAGAAACTGCAAAGTTTTTGCGAGGCGATGAGTAATAAATTTTAAGTTAAATCATATGGCAAAAAAACTAATAGTCGGTAACTGGAAACTTAATCCAATGACTGTCTCAGAGGCAGTTGCTTTGGCATCTAAAATAGATGTTGTTTCTGGCAACGAAGTAGTGATCTGTCCACCGCTGCCATTTTTAGAATCGATTGAATACCCTCATGTTGGCAGTCAGGATTGTTCCCCGCACATAAAAGGTGCTTATACTGGCGAAGTTTCGCCAGCCCAGCTAGCAAGCATGGGGATTAAATATTGTATTGTTGGTCATAGTGAACGCCGCGCAATGGGAGAGGACGACCAGCTAGTTAACGCAAAGGTAAAAGCACTAATTGATTATAAAATTACTCCGATTGTTTGTGTAGGGTTTGGTACAACTGTCAAAGAAGATGCGTTGGAAGTAGCAGATGTTGTTGGTCATCAGTTAGCTGAAGATTTGGATGAAGTTGATCCTAAGAAAGTTGTGGTTGCTTATGAACCAGTGTGGGCAATTGGTACAAAAAATGCTGCTACTCCTGACCACGCTGAACAGATTTCTTTGTTTGTCTCTACCAAGTTCGGTGTGCCTCGCGTTTTGTATGGAGGAAGTGTCAACAGTACTAACGCCGCTAGTTTCTTGGTTCAACCCCATGTTTCAGGTTTATTAATTGGTGGTGCTAGCTTACTCGCAGACGATTTTAATAAAATTATTAGTCTTTAAAAATTTTCTGGTCGGTATACTCTTTCGTCGGGAATTTGACTCCTCCTCAAGAGTACACCACCCAGAAAATTATAAAAAAAATTATGATATACATCGGTGCTGATCACGGCGGCTACAAATTAAAAGAACAACTAAAAAAGTTTCTTGCAAAAAAGAAACTTGAGTTTTTAGATGTTGGTGCAAAAAGTTTGAAAGCAGAGGATGATTACCCAGACTACGCTAAGCTTGTGGCAAAAAAAGTGTCGCAAAATCCGATGCGTAATGTTGGAATTTTAATCTGTAGAAGTGGCCAAGGAGTGTGCATTGTGGCAAATAAATTTGAGTATGTTCGTGCTGCGCTGGTTTGGAATACGAAAGAAGCCGAAATGTCCCGCACTGATGACATGAGTAACATCCTTTGTCTACCTAGCGATTATATTTCAGTGAAAGAAGCTGAAAAAATTGTAGAAGTTTGGCTAACCACTCCGTATTCCACCGATGAAAGGCATATCCGAAGAGTGAAAAAAATTAGTGCAATTGAGGTAAAATAAAAAGCCCACCAATTAATGATGAACTTTTTGAGCAATATTGCTCAGACTAAAATCAACTATAAAATTAAGAGTACGGCATTAACCTTATCTCGTAAATCTTTCAAGGCCTCTTTGTCCAAGTACATTGACAAGACGGCTGAGTCCTCAAATTTACTAAACCCTCTTGCAATACCGCCCGGTACGATTGAGAGTAAGGTCGTTCCCGGCCAGTCGGTACTAGTGAACTGAATGCCATTTTCGCTAGATCTTTGCAAGTCAGCGAAAAACTTTTTTGGATAAGATGGGACTAAAACACTTGTGTTGAAAGTATTTCCATCTTGATCCTCAGTTTCCACTGCGTCAAAATTTTCCATTGGAACCATCATTTGGTACATGATTTACTCCTTCAAATTTTCTACGTACTTTTGGCTCGTAAAACCAGTTTTCATTTTTATCAGCAATATTGTATAATAAATATTGATATTTGTCAAGTATAAAAACCATGATAATCCCAGCAATTCTTGAAGAAAATCCAGCAGATTTCACTCATAAACTAGTGAAAATCAAGACAATTCCTAAACTTGAGCGAATTCAGGTGGATTTTTGTGATGGTGACTTTGTGCAGACTAAATCGGTTCAGATAGAAGATTTAGGCCATATTGCCGCCAATGACAAAAAGACTAGTTGGGAAGCACACTTAATGATCCGTGAACCTAAAGACTTTACTGCCTACAAAACCGCCGGTTTTTCAACTGTAGTAGTGCATTACGAAGCCTTCTCAAATGAAGAACAACTAGAGGAAGCAATCGACTCAATTCGAAAACTAGGGATGACTCCGGCGATTGCCATCAATCCAGAAACTCCAGTCACAGTACTGCGATATTTTACTGATACAATTAAAAATTTTACCATTCTTTCCGTGCAGCCAGGAAAGCAGGGAAATCCTTTTATTGAAAAGACATTTGAGCGAGTAAAAGAATTGAGGGAATTGGCTGAAAATGGTATAATTGAGGTAGATGGTGGAGTGAATTCCAGCAATGCTGGACAGCTTCTCCAAGCTGGCGCTGACTACCTCGTGGTAGGTTCCGCGTTGTTTGAAACAGAAAACACAAAGAAAAACTACCAAGAAATTGAATCTTCAGGAACTACAATATAAAGCTAACGATATTCGTCAGGATATCATTGGCATGCTCGTTGAGGCTGGCTCCGGACACAGTGCTGGTCCTTTAGACATGGCAGATATTTTTACTGCGTTGTATTTTGGTGGCATCTTAAAACATGATCCTGAAAATCCTAAATGGGATGGACGAGATCGACTCGTTTTGTCTTGTGGACACATTTGCCCTGTGCTTTACGCAACACTTGCTGAAAGCGGATATTTCCCAATTGATGAATTGAAAACTCTGCGTAAATTTGGCACTCGTCTTCATGGTCATCCACATAATTTAGCTTTACCGGGAATTGAAACTTCTTCAGGGCCGCTGGCACAAGGTTCTTCGCAAGCAGTGGGAATGGCTCTGGCGTTTCGAATGAATAACGCACGTAATCGTGTGTTTTTAATCATGTCCGATGGAGAGCAGAACGAAGGCCAAATTTGGGAAGCGGTGATGCTGGCCGGCAAAGAGAAACTCCACAACCTTACTGCGATCATTGACCGTAATAACATCCAGATAGATGGCTTCACTGAAAATGTCATGCCACTTGAGGGTCTTCGTGCTAAGTATGAAGCGTTTAATTGGCATGTCTTAGAAGTTAATGGACACAATATGCAAGCCATAATTAATGCATACAAAGAAGCAGAAAGCATCTACGAAAAACCTACAGTGATAATCGCACACACTACTCCTGGTAAAGGTGTAGATTTTATGGAAGGAAAGTTTGAATGGCATGGTAAACCGCCAAGCAAGGAAGAAGCCAAAGACGCTTTGAAGCAATTAAGAACATTAGCTGGGAAAATAAGGAGCGAACACGAATAAATAAATGCTAAACCCAGAACAAAAACTTAATCCAAAAATAGGACAAGC
This sequence comes from uncultured Candidatus Saccharibacteria bacterium, assembly GCA_964642585.1. GTDB lineage: Bacteria > Patescibacteriota > Doudnabacteria > UBA920 > UBA920 > UBA920. Next base: position 11,461 of record CAZXPB010000016.1, on the reverse strand, counting down.
CGACATTGAGCAAGTCCCAAGCCGAAATGGTTTTGGTGAAGGGCTTTTGCATTTAGGACAGCATAATAAAGATGTTGTGGCTTTAACAGGCGACTTAGCAGAGAGCACTCGTGTATTAGAATTTGCGGAAAAGTATCCGGACAGATTTGTGGAATGCGGAGTAGCTGAGCAAAATATGATGGGCGTTGCTGCAGGTCTTGCTCTAGCAGGCAAAACTCCGTTTGTGGCCAGTTATGCCACTTTTTCTCCAGGACGCAACTGGGACCAACTCCGTGTGTCTGTGGCCTACAGTATGGCAAATGTTAAAGTCGCAGGCTCGCATACTGGACTTTCTGTTGGACCAGATGGTGCAACGCACCAAGCTTTAGAAGATATCGCTATTGTGCGGACACTGCCAAACATGACTGTTGTGGTACCTTGTGATGCGATTGAAGCTCGTAAGACAACCATTGCTCTCGGTGGTACAGCAGGGCCTGCATATTTCCGTCTTGGCCGTGAAAAAACTCCTGTAATGACTACCGAAGATTCTCCTTTCTCTGTTGGTAAAGCTAGTGTCTTCAAAGAAGGTAAAGACGTCGCAGTCATTGGCAGTGGGCCAATTTTATATTCTGGACTTCAGGCAGCAATTGAACTTGAGAAGGAAGGCATTTCTGTTTTAGTAATAAATAATCACACAATCAAGCCAATTGATGAAGAAACGATAGTTTGGGCAGCAAAACTGACTGGCGCAGTTGTCACTTTAGAAGAACATCAGGTGATGGGTGGAGCGGGAAGTGCAGTGGCGGAAGTTTTAGCAACGCACTATCCAGTGCCAATTGAGATGATTGGCATGCAAGACAGTTTTGGTGAGAGCGGTCAGCCAGATGAGCTACTGAAAAAGTTTGGCATGGACAAAGCCTCAATAATTAAAGCAATTAAAAAAGTATTAACTCGCAAAGGTAACTAACTTATGCCAAAAAAACCTACAAAGAAACTTGTGTCAAAACCAGTTCGTAAATCTGTTCGTAAACCCGATCAGAAGAATGTGAAGAAAATTTCAAACAAAACAACATTTGATGTAATTTCAATTGGTGATCCAACCATCGACACTTTTTTACTTATTCATGACATTGAAATTAAACGAATAAAGGGCGAACAAAAAGCACTGATTAACTGGGGAGATAAACTACCAGTAGATGAATTCCATCGTACTGTTGCGGGAAATGCTGCTAACAACGCCGTTGGTTCTAGTCGACTTGGTTTGAAGACTGCTTTTTACACTGTTGTAGGTGATGATGCCGGTGGTCGCGAGATCACTCACAAAATGAAAAAAGAAAAAGTGTCGGATGAATACATTAGAATTGATCAATCACACCCAACCAATGCCTCAACAGTTTTAAGTTACAAAGGGGAACGAACAATTTTTGTGTATCATGAACATCGCAAATACAAACTCCCAAAGTTAGCGAGTAGTAATTGGGTTTACCTAACTAGTCTTGGGGTAGGATTTGAAACTATTTACAAAGATTTAGCTGACTACCTAGATGAGTCTGGCGCAAAGTTAGCTTTTAATCCTGGTACATTCCAGTTGAGAAAAGGACCGAAGTTTAACAAGCTCATGCTAGAGCGTACCGAAGTACTTTCCTTAAATAAAGAAGAAGCGCAAAGTTGGGTAGGAGACTTCGATGATCCAGAAGAATTATGTGAAAGACTAACAAAGCTTGGGCCAAAAACTGTTGTCTTAACTGATGGACGTCGTGGCGCTTACACCTATGGTTGGGGTGGGTATCATTATATTCCAGAATTTCCTGGACCAAGGATCGAAGCAACTGGCGCAGGCGATGCATTTACCACTGCCTATGTGGCAGCACTGGCCAGTGGACTCTCACACACAGATGCGCTGACTTGGGGACCAGTGAACGCCGGTAGTGTTGTTCAAAAAATTGGACCACAAGAAGGACTGCTTAGTAGAAAACAGATTGAGGCGAAGCTAAATAAGATGCGTTCTTACAAACCAATCGTCCTAGACAACGAAAAGGCAAAATCTAAAGTTGCTGCTCTAGTAGGAAAAAAGAAAGATTAAATGCTAGTACACATTAAAGAATTATTTAAAAATGACCCTACAGGCAAAGCAGTTGTCGGGAAGTTTGCGTACCCAGCATTTAACACAATGAACCTGGAGACTACTTTAGGTATCATCGCCGCAGCTGAAGAACTTAACACTCCTATAATTTTGGAAACTAGTGAAGGGGCGATTAAATACGCAGGACTAAATACGCTCTATGAAATTATTGCGAGTCTTGCAGTAAAAGCGAAAGTACCAATCGCACTACATATGGATCACGGCAAAGATATGGAGCAATTAAAAATGGGGATTGAACTTGGTTACTCTTCTGTCATGATAGACCACTCAGGTTTAAGTTTTGAAGAAAATGTCCGTGACACCAAAGAAATGGTTGAGTTTGCTAAAGCAGAGGGAGCTTGGGTGCAAGGAGAAATTGGTAAAATCAGAGGAAGTGAAGATTGGGTTTCAGTGACAGAGGCAGAAGCGCTACTTACAGATCCCATTGAGGCTAAAAAATTCTTTGATGCCACTGGGGTAAATACATTGGCCGCATCATTTGGAACCATTCACGGTATAATTAAAATGAATGGGAAAGCCACTGCTCATGTAGATGTAGAGAGAATCAGGCAAGTTTCAGAAGCAGTGAATGTACCATTGGTGCTACACGGAGCAAGTGGCGTACCAGACGAGACAATTGCAGAGGCAATTAAAGCAGGGATTGCGATTATCAACATAGATACAGAACTACGTGTGGCGTTTACAAAAGAGTTAAGAATATTCTTAGTTTCTCATCCAGATGAGGTTGATCCAAGAAAATATTTGAGCCCTGCCATTGAAGGGGTAAAGCAAGCGGCGATTAAGAAATTAAAAGCTTTTAAAACTAAAAATATAGTATAATACAGATATGTCTATTGCAGGTACAAAAATTAGAATTTCAAATCCAAGATTACCTTTTTTCTTAATCGTTTTTTTTGGCATCATGGCCTTTGGCTCAGTTCTTTATTGGAGACAACAACTTATGAGGTCATCAAGCTATGCGGGGATGCCGTTACTTGTTAGAACCAGTACTGAAGACCCCGATGCACTTCGTTCTAAAAATTATCAAATTGAAGTGACCGATACATCACCAAGTGTGAAATAGGAAATAGAAATAGAAAATAAAAGAAAAATAAAACTATGGCAGTAATCAAAGTGGGAATAAATGGGTTTGGCCGAATTGGCAGACAAGCCTTTAAGTTAGCGTTAGATAATCCAGAGATTGATATTGTTGGGATTAACGATCTAACCAGCACTGAAGTTTTAGCTCATTTACTAAAATATGATAGTAACTATGGGCGTTTTAATCGTGATATTACATACGATGAATCTAACATAATTGTTGACGGGAAAAGCTACCCGGTCTTTGCAGAGAAAGAGCCGAAGCTTTTACCTTGGGCCAAACTTTCTGCTCAAGTAATTTTAGAATGCACTGGCAGATTTACAGATAGCGAAAAGGCCAGTGCCCATTTGGAAGCCGGAGCAAAACGAGTAATAATTTCTGCGCCAGCAAAAGACGAAGGGATTACTCCAACTATTGTGCTTGGTGCAAATGACGATCAGTATTCTGACCAAGCGGTAATTAGTAACGCTTCGTGTACCACTAATTGTATTGTTCCTGTGACTGCAGTATTGCTCTCTAAATTTGGCATTGAAAAAATAATGATGAGCACAATTCATAGCTATACTGCAGAGCAAAATTTAGTTGATGGCCCGCCTCCTGGTGGGAAAAGTAACGACTTGCGCCGTGCCCGAGCAGCGGCGGTAAATATCATTCCTACTTCTACTGGCGCAGCAATTTCTGCTACTCAAGTTTTTCCAGAGTTGAAAGGATTGTTTGATGGCATCTCTTTCCGCGTACCAACTCCAGTTGGTAGTCTGTCTGACTTTGCCGTACTGTTAAAGAAAAAAACAACCAAAGAAGAATTGAATCAAGCGTTTATAGATGCAAGCCAACACCCGCTATATAAAGGAAAGTTAGCGGTGAGTGATGAGCCTCTAGTTTCTTCTGATATTATTGGAAATCCTGCTTCATGCATTGTGGACTTGTCTTTAACGCAGGTCATTGATGGTGATTTTGTTAAAGTTGTGGCTTGGTACGATAACGAATTTGGATATTCAAACAGATTAGTGGAACAAGCTGTGATTGTTGGTAAATCAATCAAATAGTTTCAAATAAAAATAAATTAAATGGCTTACCGTTACTTAAAACCTGCAGATATTGAACACAAGACTGTTTTGTTGCGGGTGGATTTCAATGAAGAAATAGATGAACATGGCAAGCTATCGGACAATTTTCGTATTCAAGCGATGTTGCCAACAATTCAATTTTTGCGTGAGCATCATGCTAAAATCGTGATTATGTCACATTGTGGTCGCCCAGAAGGGAAGCGACTTCCAAATTTCTCTTTGAAACCAATGGCGGAATGTCTAGCCGATTTTTTAGGAGCCAAATTTGTAGAAACAGAACAAACTGCAGTTTCTTACCCAATTGATCATGTTGTATTTATGACTGGAAGCGTAGAAAATCCTGAACTGCGGGAGGCTATTGCACATACTCAACCAAAAGATATGATTGTATTGGAAAACTTGCGATTCTATCCTGGTGAAGAGAGTAATGATTCGCAGTTTGCTCAGACTTTAGCTCAACTTGGTGAAGTCTATGTAGATGATGCTTTTGCCGTGACTCATAGAGAAGCAGCATCTATTGTGGCCATAACCAAGTTTATGCCTTCCTTTGCTGGACCGCTGCTCGAAAAGGAAATTAAAAATCTAAATTATGTTCTACAAAAATCCGAAAAGCCATTTGTTCTATTGATGGGTGGCATTAAGATTTCCGAAAAGGCCAAAACTTTAGAAAAACTTGGAGCGCAAGCAGACTTTATTTTAGTGGGCGGCGGTTTGGCAAACGTATTTTTTGCTGCAGAAGGACTTGAAGTTGGTGAATCTGTTGTAGAAGCAGAAAGTCAGAAAGTCGCGTGGACAATTATGAAGAATTTCAAAGATAAGTTAGTACTACCAAAAGATGTGGCGGTGTTTGATACTAACAATCCCAAAGAGACAGCGATTGTAAAAGATCGGTACGACATTCGTCACACAGAAAAAATTTGTGACATTGGCCCAAAAACAATTTTAGAGTATGCCAAAATTTTGAAGACTGCCAAAACAATTTGTTGGAATGGCCCATTAGGATATTTTGAAAAGAAACCGTTTCGCACTGGCACAATGGCGCTAGCTAAAATTGTGGGCGCAGTTAGTAAAGGGAAAGCGTTTGGCGTGGCTGGTGGCGGGGAGACTGTAGCGGCAATTCGTCAGGCGCATCAATTTGAATATATTGACCATGTCTCTACTGGCGGTGGCGCAATGCTTGAATTTTTAGCAGGAGATAAACTGCCTGGTATTGAAGCGCTTAAAGAATAGAATCTACAAATGAAAAACACAATTACAAAAATTCATGCCAGAGAAATTTTAGATAGTCGTGGTAACCCGACTGTTGAAACTACTGTTTGGATAGGTTCTGAGAGAAATGGATTCAGTGCGACTGCAAGCGTACCTAGTGGAGCATCAACAGGTATCCATGAAGCTCTTGAACTGCGCGATAATGATAAAAAACATTTTGGAGGCCTTGGGGTTTTGAAAGCAGTAAAGAATGTTAACGGTCCTATTGCAAAATCTCTCATAGGTAAGCCACTTTCAGACTTAAAATTAATTGATGAAGCACTTTTATCTTTAGACAAGTCGCCAAATAAATCAAAGCTTGGGGCAAATGCGATTTTGTCTGTGTCTTTGGCATGCGCCCGTCTTTCTGCAAAACTAGCCAAGAGACCGCTTTACAAACACTTGGCAGCTCAATATAGTTTTAGAAATTTGGCGCTCCCAACTCCACTACTTAATGTGATTAATGGTGGGGTACATGCAGATTCTGGATTAGATATCCAAGAGTTTTTCATTATTCCTCTCAAAGGAAGCTTTGCTGAGAAAATTAATCGTAGCCATTTTGTAATTAGAGAGTTAAAAAAGTTTTTAATTCAAAAAAAGCTAAGCGTTGGAGTAGGTGATGAAGGTGGTTTCGCGCCAAAGCTTGGTTCAAATAAAAAAGCGCTTCGGGCATTGGTAACAGCAGTAGAAAAATCTGGATTCAAAATTGGAAAAGATTTTGGATTAGGCATAGATGCCGCCGCCAGTGAGTTTTTTGATTCTGAGACTGAAACTTATAGTTTCAGAGCAGATGGCAAACACTACAAACCAAGTAGCGTCTATAAAATTTACCAACAGTGGATCAAAACTTTTGGCCTACAAATAATTGAAGATGGCTGTGCTGAAGATGATTTCGTTGGGTGGCAAAAATTGACCGAACAAATCGGTTCACAAGCATCGCTTGTTGGTGATGATTTGTTCGTCACAAACTCACACCGAATAGAAGCAGGCATTATCGCCGGAATTGCAAACGCAGTGTTGATTAAACTAAATCAAATTGGGACTTTGTCTGAGACAATATCTGCGATTAAGTTAGCTCAAAAATATGGTTATAAAGTAATCATTTCACATCGTAGCGGAGAAACCTCCGATGATTTTATTGCTGATCTAGCAGTGGCAGTTGGCGCAGATTACATTAAAGCCGGCAGTTTAAATCGTGGCGAAAGATTAGCTAAATATAACCGTTTGATTGAAATTGAATCAGAGTTAAAATAAGTTCTTTCACTATGGAACACCCGAAATACAAAAAAGTAGTTTTAGTAGTGTTGGACGGCTTTGGTGTGGCTTCTTTTAGCCATGGTAATGCTATTGGACTTGCGGGGACAGATCATTTAGACTCACTCGTTGCAAACTATCCAGCTGTGACGCTGCTTGCAGCAGGGCCAGTTGTAGGTCTTCCGTGGGGTGAAGTTGGTAATAGTGAAGTAGGTCATTTGAATATTGGTGCGGGACGAATTGTTGGTCAAGATTTACCTCGTATTAACGCCGCTATTCAAGATAAATCATTTTTTAAAAATAAGGCTTTACTGGGAGCGTGTGAACATGTGAAAAAAAATAAATCAGCTTTGCACTTAATGGGTATGGTGAGTGCTGGTGGAGTACATAGTAGCGAAGAGCATTTATTCGCGCTGTTAGGTATGGCTGCAGAACAAGGCATTGAAAATGTTTTTATCCATATGTTCACAGATGGCCGCGACACTGGCCAAAAAGAAGCGCTGGATACTTTAAAAATATTGAAACGTAAAATTACTGAGTTGAAGGTTGGGAAAATTGCCACTGTCACCGGCAGGTTTTACGCTATGGATAGAGGTAATCACTGGGAACAGACGGAGATGACTTACCAAGCGATGGTTAATGGTACTGGAGCAGCTGCCGATACAGCTGAAGATGCAATTGCCAACTCGTATCATCAAAGTATTTACGACGAAATGATTCCTCCAACTGCGATCATTGACCGAGTGGAGGGTGAATCAGGAATGCATCCTGTTGCAAAAATTACCGATAACGATGCAGTGATATTTTTCAACTATCGCTCTGACAGAGCTTTGCAACTCACTCAAGCTTTCGTGGAACCAGAAAAAATGGATATTGCTATAAAGCATGCGCCACTAAATAATTTATTTTTCGTAACAATGTCAGAGTATTTTTTTGGGTTGCCGGTTCATGTCGCGTTCCCACCAATTAACTTACAAAACAATTTAGCTGAAGTTATTTCAAAAAATAGCATGAAGCAATTCCATATTGCTGAAAGTGAAAAATACGCGCACGTTACATCATTTTTCAACGGAGGAGCGAGCGAAGCTTTTTCTGGTGAGGATAGAAAAATTGTGTCTAGTCCAGAAGATAATAAAAAATATGAATACAACCCGCAGATGTCAGGGCCTGAGTTGACTGAAATCTTAATTGATAAAATTAAAAATGATGATTATAATTTCTATTTAGCAAACTTTGCTAGTCCAGACATGGTGGGTCATACGGGAGTACTCGATGCCGGTGTAAAAGCTGTGCAGTATATCGATAAATTTTTAGGACAAATTGTTGAAGCAGTTTTGTCTGTAGGTGGAGTGTTAATTATTACTGCCGATCATGGCAACATCGAAAGCATGATTAATTTAAAGACGGGGGAGATAGACAAAGAACATTCAACTAGCCCGGTGCCGCTTATTTTAGTGTCTCAAGAATTTGAATTTAGCAAACCGAAAGAGCGTAATTATCTATCTTTGTCCAGTGTTCCTCCGGTTGGTATTATTTCTGATATTGCGCCGACTATCTTGGAATTATATGGCTTAGAAAAGCCAAAAGAGATGAATGGAGTTAGTTTGTTGTCTGTACTGTTGTGATGAGGGGGGTTGTGGTATTATTCAGACATGCAGAAAGAGTGGCAAATCAAACCCTTAGTCCCAAAGGCAATTTTAGAGCAATTCCCCGAATTGCGGAGTTTAGTTGTCCAATTACTCTATAATCGAGGGATCGAGAGCCTAGATCAAGTGGAGTGGTTTTTAGGGCCGGATTATCATAATCTGTACAGCCCTTTTTTGTTTACAGACATGCAAAAAGCTGTGGGTCGGATTTGGGCGGCCATAGAGGCTGGGGAAAAGATTTTAGTCTATGCTGACTACGATGCAGACGCGGTAACTGCCAACTCTGTTCTCCAACATACTTTTAGGTATTTAAATGTTGAGGTCGCAAGTTACATTCCAGACCGGTTTACAGAAGGATATGGCCTGAACTTAGATGCATTTGAAAAAATTAAAGAGAGCGGCGCAAAGTTAGTCATCACTGTAGATTGTGGAACTAACTCAGTTGATGTTGCTGAATTTTGTAGCGCGAATGGCATTGATTTAATTATTACTGATCACCATGAGATTACTGGTGAAATTCCAAAAAGTTTTGCATTAGTGAACCCAAAAAATCCAGAAGAAGTTTACCCCGATACCCAAATTACTGGGGTTGGGGTTGCATACAAATTAGCAAAAGCATTGTTAAGCGATGCTGAAAAAGTTATCGCACAGAAAAAAATTGAACCAGAAGACTATCAACCAGAATGGGATAAATGGCTCCTTGATTTAGTGGCCATTGGTACTGTAGCAGATTGTCATTCGCTTATGGGTGAAAATAGAATTTTAGTAAAGTTTGGCCTAAAGGTTTTAAAGAAAACTAAGTGGTTAGGCTTAAGGCAGTTAGTTGAGAATGCGGGTATCGACATTGTGAAAGATAATATTGATAGTCAAACAATTGGTTTTACAATCGCACCACGCATCAATGCTGCTGGTAGATTGGAGCATGCTGATGTAGCGCTTGGTTTGCTAACAGCGACAGATTTTGCTGAAGCAATCACTTTAGCAAATCGCTTAGAAGAGATTAATAGAAAGCGTCGAGATTTAACTAACCGGATTGTGTCTGAGGCGAAAGAACAGGCTGAGCTAATTAGTGATCGTAAGGTTTTGCTTTTACATAGTGATGGTTGGGCAAAAGGATTAGTTGGAATTGTAGCGGGGCGTATTGCAGATATCTATCATAAACCTGCAATTGTACTTTCTAGAGGGGAAGAAGAATCAACTGGGTCAGCTCGTATTGGCGCCAGTAATTTTGACATAGTACAGTGTTTAAAAGCAGTATCACAGCATTTGGTTAAGTTTGGCGGGCACAAACAAGCTGCTGGCCTAAGTGTGAAAACTTCAGAATTGCCAGCACTTTACGAAGCAATCTTAAAATATGTGGAAGATAATCCAACTGAAGAGCAAAAACCTACAATAGTCATAGATGCTGAACTAACTGAACAAGATTTAAATTTGTCAGCGTATGAAGATGTACTAGCTTTAGAACCATATGGTGCAGGAAATACTAGGCCAATTTTTGCTTTACCATCGGTACGAGTAGCCAGCTTTAAAGCGGTTGGTGACTCACAACAACATTTACAACTCAAAGTGGTAATTGGTGAGGTTGTTTTAGACTGTATTGGTTTTAATTTGGGTTACTTATTGCCACGCTTAGATTTTGGAAATAGGGTTTCTTTGGCAGGGGAATTAATGGTAGATACTTGGCAGGGTACCAAAAAATTGAAAATGCGAGTGTTAGACATTCATTTTGAACATGCGATGCCACAAGCTATTCAAGAAATTGAGACAGTTGTTGTACAGCAGGAAATTGCGGTGGTTGTAGAAGAACCTGTTAAAATTGAAACAGACAGTATATAATTAGTTTAATAAATATGGATAGATTAAAAAAAGTTTTAGTAATTAATACAGACGGTGGAGCTAGGGGTAATCCTGGTCCTGCTGGGATTGGTTTAGTTATTAAAGATGACTCTGGGCAACTGGTCTATTCTTTTGGGGGATATATTGGCGATACTACAAATAATGTTGCTGAGTACAGCGCTTTAATTAAAGCACTGGAAGAATCGTATAATCTTGGGGGAACCGATTTACGAATCCAAATGGATTCTGAGCTAATTGTAAAACAGATGACCGGACAATATAAAATAAAAGAACCAACTCTTCAAGAGTTGGCTGGCAAAGCCTTGGCAGTGTTAAATAAATTTAATTCACATTCTTTTGTGCATGTACGCCGTGAGTTTAACAAAGAAGCTGATGCGTTAGTAAACAAAGCATTAGACAATCATTTAAAATAGAATTTTCTTAGTTACGAATTTCTACACTAATTAATTTACCATCTTGCAAAGCAACGATGGTTTTTTGATCGTAGGTCATGGCTTGCTTCCAAACTGTTTTTTGAATGCCGTCTCCTTGGGGAATTAGGGAATATCGATTTTGAGCATCTCGATTATCTATCTCAATAGCTTCTAAACCATTCGCTGTGGCCAAAAATCCATACCCAATAGCAGAGTGAATCATAAAACTGTTTACCTTAGAGGTATAACGAGTGAGTAATTGTGGTTTGTTTGTAATAAAATTATAGAACCAAAGTTCACTTGGAGTACGAATTGCCATTTCATCGGTTGTTAAGTCTAGTTCGATTTCTGTTTCTTGAGCCAAGACTGTTTCTAAGACTTTTCCGACCCTGTAAAGACCGGTTTTGTTCTGATAGAACAATACTTTTTTATCTGAAATAATTAGTTTTTGAGCAGAGTCAGAAGTAGGGATGCCAGAAATAAAATTTTGTTCATCTATGAAACTGTTTATACTCCAAGAAGCAGAACTAATGTCTCCACGAGCACTTGCAAAGTAACCAGTATTGTTTAAAAAAGTGAAAGCAGTGAGGTCTGTTCGCACAACTTGCGCGGTTTGAGTCTTTGGGGAAAATTCATACAGAGTATTTTTGGAACGGAACAGAATGAGCTCATCGGAAATTGGTTCTATGTCTAAAATTGAACCAAACTTCGTAGGTAATAAAGTGACTTTATTATTTTGACTGTTTACAATAAGAAAATTTTTACCATCACTG
>CAZXPB010000015.1:23188-23540 GCA_964642585.1 uncultured Candidatus Saccharibacteria bacterium | reverse complement strand
CATTACCAGAAGAAATTGCTGCTGATATGGGGATCGATGTAGAGAACGACTATCATTTAAAAAAGATTTCTCAAGAGACTGTCTCAATTGATGCCCCAGTCGGGGATGATGGCCCAGATGATGAAGGTTCATATCTACAAGATTTCATTGAAGATGAAGACAGGCCAAAGCCAACTGAGCAAGCCGGTCGTCAACTACTCAAAGAATATGTTACCAATATTTTAAAAGATCTTGATCCGCGTGAACAGAAAATTTTGAAAATGCGATTTGGTCTTGAAGATGGTGTGACTCACACACTTGAAGAAGTTGGCGAAGAGTTTGGGGTTACCCGCGAACGCATTCGTCAAATTGA
>CAZXPB010000015.1:10300-23178 GCA_964642585.1 uncultured Candidatus Saccharibacteria bacterium | reverse complement strand
AAGCAAAGGCATTGGAACGAATTAAGGAACATGCTGATATTCACAAACTGAGAGATTATTAAAAACTATAAATAGAAAAAAGCTTCCTGAAAATAACAGGAAGCTTTTTTGGGTTTGGGTTTACAGGTTGCGCCTGTGAATTTCTCTCAGGATGAGTGACCCGTAGACAACAGGAATAGAGAGAAACAGGCCAATTAGTAAGAGTAGGAAACCTTTACCACCATGCTCATACATCTTCATCAGAAGTAGATAAGCAGAAATAGCTAACAGAACTAATGATGTGATGATGCCACCAACAATGAGAGCAATTCCAACAACAATAGCTTCCATTATTTCCTTGTAGCTCGGATCATGGTTAGGGTCTAAGGCGGCAAGTTTAAACCAGGCTAAAATAAGCATATGATTTTCCTCCTTTCCAAATGGAAAGTAACTGTCAAATTCGCCTCAATTATGAGCTAAAAAATATTTTTTGTCAATGGCTTGAGCGAATTAGGATTTTGGTGGATAACTACCGTTGACCCAAAATTTTGTCGGGTGTAATCTAAAAGTGCCGAAAGGAAATGTTATTGATGCACCAACAGAAATTAACGGTGCAGGAGCTATCTCGCAATTAGTGCGGTAGAGCCCATGGGACTTACTCCCATTTAATCTCCTTTTCAGAGATAATTAAATAGACTGCACATGAGACAGCACTTGCTGTAAAACCCTTGAGTTATCGCGCGGGGCGCGTAACATCAGGGGTTTTCAATTTACCAAGTAACTTCAGCAGTGAAAGTTTCGTATTTTTGAAGTTCATCTGTGGAAACGAAATCAACTTTTTCTACGACTGCATCTTTTGGACCCACATGACACCATTTTAAGAATGGTTGAATATTATCTACTTCGCCTTCAACTTCAATTTGTACTGAGTCTTGTTGGTAGTTTTTTATTTCTCCAGTTAATTCGTTTTCGAGAGCTTTTTCAATTGCTGCGAAGCGAAACCCAACACCTTGCACTTTCCCGTGAACTGTTATTGATACATGCTTTTTCATAAAAGATTTCTTTAGTTATTACTTTAAATTATATTAGTGTAAAGTTTTGAGATCTTCTAAAACTTCCTCTGCGTGAGTTGCTGGTTTTACTTTTTCATAAATCTTTACAATTTTTCCTTGCGGATCAATTAGGTAAGAGTTTCGAAGTACTCCAAAGTATTTTCTGCCGTACATCGATTTTTCTGCCCACACCCCATATTTTTCAACTACTTTTTTATCTACATCTGCAAGGAGAGTGAAAGTAAGTTTGTATTTTTCAGCAAATTTTTTATGACTAGCAACTGAGTCAGTGCTGATTCCAAAAACCTTGGCTTTTAATTTTCCTAGTTTTGGAAGGTTATCTCGAAGAGAGCAAGCTTCAGTAGTACAGCCTGGAGTATCATCTTTCGGGTAAAAGTATACTAAGACCCATTGGCCTAAATAGTCAGATAGTTTTTGAATTTTGCCATTCTGATCAGGCAAGCTAATTGCTGGGGCTTTTGAGCCTATTTTAAGTGCCATGATATTTCCCTTTGTTTATTAACTAACTTTACCACTTTTAATACAGTTTTGAAAGATTTTGTAATACCTTGGAGTAATGGCCAAAGATGAGCTTAAGTGACCACCACGCTCGAGGGTAATTAATTTTGCCCCTGTTTTTTGAGCGAATTGTTTTGAAGTAGAGTAGGGAACGATCCTGTCATCTTTCGCGTGAACAATTAAAATTTTGCTGGCATCGATTTGAGTGAGTTGAGTGGCTGGGTTGTAGAATTTACCGGACTGTAATTTTTTCCAACCATCTTTAGCAACAGCAAATGCTCTTCCAAAACCTTGAGCTACAAATCTTTTCAAAATATCTATGGATTCATCTTTGCCTTCAACGCGCCAATCTATTACTGGAGAGAAAGCAATTATTTTTGTAACCTTTTTGTCGGAGCTATTTAAGATTGCCGCAGGACCACCGAAACTAAAACCAAACAGGTAAATAGCTGAAGGTTTAATTTTGTGGATTTTATTGCTCCAAACATCTTTGAATCCTTTCGGTAGTTGGTCAATAATTACTTTGATGTCTAGGTGAGGTGACTGTGCTAAAAATTTTCCACTGCTCTCCCAAGTGCCTTTGTAGCGAGGGCTAAAAACCCAATAGCCTTTTCTGCCAAAAAATTCAATTACTTCTTTTTTACTTGGTGAGCCAGGCATTCCTGGACAAAGGATGATCACGCGTGCTTTCTTAGTAGTACGAGCAGGGGGCAAGAATTCTGCAATAATATCTTTCCCAAATTTAGTTCTTAAAATGTGCATAATACTGTTATCTTAGCATATTTTGGGCTGTTTTGAGATTTAGCCTTGACTTTACTCTACAAATATTGTAAAATAAATTTATTGTCAAAAACTGATTTTTTCAAATTGGCATTGGTTGGAATCTGTTTGTTAAGGAGGAACTCGCATGGTTTTTATTCGTTCGGAAGTAGCTGTCAATGGGCAGGTGTGGTGTGATGCCAGAAATACACTGCTCGTCAAGTGTGTTTGCTGTTTGCCAGGAGAGATCAGGAAACTTTCTCCTCAATTTGGTGTTTATAAGTCATTTTTATCTGAATACCCAATTGGGGGAATTTTGAGGGTCTTTCAAATGGCGGAAGGACGTCGAACGATACTCCCTGAGCTTAGCATGGTGATGAAGAAATTTATCCAGGTGCATGAAATCAAAAGACTGATAGTTGTCGCTTGTTACTCCTGCTCAACTGATCGGGAAGCGCATCTGCCAACGAAATTCGATCTTTCGATTGCAGAGTGGAAAAAACGGGTTTTTGATGCAGTCGGAGTCATGAGAAATTGGACCCCTGTGCATAAAGGCCCGCAAGTGGAGCTGGATGTTTACACCATCCACAGAAATGTAGATGGTGATCAAATTCTGGAACGCCTGCCAAAAAACTTGGGAAAACCCGTGGTAACTGACTCCAACTCAAACTCACTTTCCGCTTGAGTCGAGAGACATGTCAAGATCTGATAGCTTTTGCTGTCAGATCTTTCTTATTTTTATTGACAGAGCGATTTATTTTTATTACAATTTAATTTTGTTATCTAGTTGAAATTGTTAATGGAGGATATTGTAGTATGCCAATTACGGAAGTAAAGGTGCTTCGTTCTGAGGATATGGATTTGATTAGAATGCTGAAGGCAGATAAGGTGTTGTCTGACATTAAGCCTGAACACTTTAAAACAGATTCAGGGGCCGTACTAATTTTCTGCGGTGATTGTGATCACGCAAATGACAAATGGGAGCATTTTCGGAGTTTGTTTCAGGAATCAGGAAAAATCCATCGCGTTTTTCCGGCGACACAAGCTGGTGGCGGGATTTGGATTGCGAAGTCCGAATTGCTGCAAAAAGCAGGAATTGCTCTGGATGAAGCATTGTTTTTCTCGATCGACGCCGCTTTTAAGCACAAAGGAATGACATCAGTATTTCCTTTGGTACATGCGCCGTGTGGGGCAGCAGGTGATTTTAACCTCTCGTTGTTTGATCAACTCGAACTGCTCGTTAAGGGCAAAGAAAGGTTGAAAGAAAAATACTCAGCCGTCGAAAATCTAGAAGTCAAAGGTTTTTTCCATCTTTGCTTGCCTGGAAAGAGGAGAAGGATGTATTTCGTTTCGGCAGCGATCTGGAATCAGAATCGCGAGAAGTATCGTCAATTCGATTACACTCCCGACAGATTATTTTCAGTTGCGGCAAGTTAATGTAAAATAGGTGTACCATTTTCCGCGCAAAGAAATTTGCGCGGAGTTTTTTATATAGTATCGTTGACTTTTTCCTCGAAAATCTATATTATTTCTAAGTATTAAATTGAATAATTAAATAATTTTCCTATGAATCACAGTGTTGAAAAGTTATTAAAAATGAATGAACACCACTCAGGGCAGTACGCA
Source organism: uncultured Candidatus Saccharibacteria bacterium (assembly GCA_964642585.1). Taxonomy (GTDB): domain Bacteria; phylum Patescibacteriota; class Doudnabacteria; order UBA920; family UBA920; genus UBA920. Next base: position 19,243 of record CAZXPB010000015.1, on the reverse strand, counting down.
GACCTTGGAGTAGAACGACAAATCTATCGGGCGCAGCATCCTACAGAAATTGGAGTAATGAAGTGTATGGATGGAAGACTTCACTTACCAGTTATGACCGAAACTGCTTTAGGGATTATTCAACCATGGCGTAACTTGGGTGGGAAATTTAATTTGGGGTGGCCACATTTCCAAGACACAGTTGTAGAGTGGGCTGACTATGCTTTTAACAGAGGGCGACACTGTGTGGTATTTGCGACTTATCACTTTGCTCGAGGCTTTGAAGGAGAAAATGCAGAAAAAGTTTTACATCGTGGTTGTAAAGGTTATGGATACGATACAGAGCTGGCAAAAAAAGAAAGTTTGGAATTAAAAGAGCAGTTTGATCGAGTCTTTAATAATGATGGCTTGTACGCAATCCACGCTGGTATTGAAACAGACTTAGAAGCCTTGATTTTGCATGGTGACAATGGCGAGACAGTTGACCTGGCAAATGTAACAGCAACTTCCGACGCAGAAATAGAGGGAATGCTTCGTAAGTTATTTACAAAAATTCCTTCAGTTGTTATTAGCGATCTCATTCCTGTAATTGCGGGGAATATTCGTCATATTGAAAAAATTCGTGCTGCGAAAAGACCTACTATAGATACAGAACACAAAGAATGGGTGTTAGCGCTTGGCCGAGGTTTTGATTGGCTCCATGAAATTAACACTGCTCTAATCGTAGGGCCATTTGACCCAGACCTAGAAGGAGCTGTCGCTACTGCCGCAGGTTTGTTAAAAGGTAATATTAATGATGGCAGAATTAAAGCCGAAGATGGTTTAGTATTGCTTGTGTCAGCACCTTATCGTGATTCAGCTGGTTACAAAAAACGAAAAGCAGAAGAAAAGGCAAAATATTTAAGCAGCCTTGCATACAAGGTAATCTCAGAAAAAGTTCCTGAGATTATCCCTCACTTAAGCGTTGTGACAGCTACCTGTGATATGAATACAAGAAAGCTTAACCTTTTAAATTAGATTTTGAAGTTTTCGAAGATATTTTGATTTCCGAAGACATAGTAGATGTTTCCCTTTGTTAGGAAAACAAAACCATTTCCAAATTGCGTTGAAGAAAATTGTAACGCTTGATTATTTCCAAATGTTGTTAGAGAAATATTTTTAACGGTTGAGCTATTTTCAAGCTGAGATTTTATTGTCGCTAAAGTGTCAGAATTATTCGCTTCTTTAGTCACGAATGCCTGAAGTTTCTTTTGGTTCGAACTTGCTTTAAAACTATTTGTGGAATAGAAAAATACTTTTCCAGTTTGTTCAACAATTTCAGTTTTTGCTGGGACTGTAGTTGAGAATCCTAAGTCGTCACTTACATATTTAATTGGTTGTAGATCGTCTACACCAGCGGTTGGGGCAGATAGGGAAATTGAATCACCAGCGACTTCTCCTGCATTTTCTGTTATAGCTGTACTTGCTCCTGTTGTGGTATCGGCAGGGAGAGGGGTGCCAATTGATGGCTCAAAGACTTGAGAGATCTCTACTTTATTTTCAGAGTTTGTTTTGCTTGTTTTGTCATCATTTCTTTTTTGCACAACGAAAAAGATTATGGAGCCAATTAAGGCAAGTAAAACCAAGATGACGATGACCCTGACCACTAGAGACAGTGTTTTCCAAAATGTGAACATATATTCCTTGTCTATTAGTATAATAAGGAAGTATACGCCTATTTTTATGGGTCGTCAACGGAATTAAACCTTGAGAATTATGGGTGCATGGCGATTTTGTAGCCTCGCCCAGATATAGTATGAATCAGTTTTCTCTTGTTCGGAGCTTCAATTTTTCGTCTTAAATTTAGAATGTGGGTTTCTAAAGTATTAGAAAATAAATCGGCGTGAATATCCCACACATGTTCAATCAGTGCAGAGCGAGGAATAACCCTGTCTGTGTTTCTCAGCATGTATTCCAGTAATCCAAACTCTTTCTTAGTGAGAGTGACTGATCTTTTTCCTCTTGTAACCTGATAGCGAACAATATCTAAACTAAGATCGTCTAAAGTTAAGATTTCGCCTAACATCATCTTGGGTCTGCGCAAGATTGCTCTGACTCTAGCTGTTAATTCAACCATGCCACAATCTGCTCCAACGCAATCATCTGCCCCTGCATTAAACATCGCAACTTTTGTCAGAGTCGCTGGGTCATCGGATACCACCATGATTGGCATGGTTTTACCATGGGAGCGGATTTGTTTACAAATTTCTGCGGCGTTGGTGGTTGGGCGATCATCGATTAGGACTAAATCGTAGTCTGTTGTTCGCGCCCAAAAAGATCCTTGCTGACTTTCAAGTGCATGATCTACGCTAAAGCCAGTTGCTTTGAACCCATTAATTAATTCCGAAGCGGAAGTTAATTCATTTGAGATGATTAGTAATCTCATTTTAATTCTCCTGTGCCAACCTCAAGCCATGATGACACGCTTAGAAAGAATATTGACTTAAGATAGAAGATTAAATCGTTTACAGAACAATGTCAATGTGGAAAAGTGGACAATTTATTCTGAATTTTTTCTAAAGGAAAATTAAAATTTTTAAAGGGCAAAACTTTCGTAGTGGGTGTGTTTTTTTGGTACGCCAAGTTCACTAAGAGCTGTTTTCACAGAGCTCATCATTAGAGGAGGGCCACAGAGAAAAACATCTCGGTCTTTGACATCGGGCACGAACTGGCGAATTTTTTCTATGTCTATATATCCATTTTCAAATCCAGATACCTGCTCATTACTTAAGATATTTATAATTTTTACTCCGGTTTTTTGAGTAAGTTCATCTAGTTTTTCTAGAAAAACAATATCATTTTTGGTTTTATTCCCATACAGTAAAATTGAGTCTTTGCTTTTTGCAGCTTTTCCCAACGATTCAATAATAGACCAGATCGGAGTAATCCCAATACCGCCCGCAACAAATAGAACTTTGCTTTGGGTAATTTTTTTAGCAGTGAACACTCCGTGAGGACCATCGATTAAAACATTTGTGCCAACTGTTAAGTTTGGCAACTCATTGGTATAGTCTCCTAGTCCCTTTGCAGTGATTTTTAGTTCTTTACCATCAGGACTCTTTGAAAGTGAAAACGGATGTGCTTGCCACCAAAATCCTTTTTGGAAAAAACGAAAAATCATGAACTGACCGGCATCAATTTCAAAGTTCTCTAAATTTTTTCCAGTGATATATATAGAGGTGGCGACGCCATCTTTTTCTACACGCGAAACTGTAAATCTAAATCTCCATGAGTTTAGGAGAGGACGAATGAATCTAAACCACCCTATGTTGGCAAAGGCAATGAAGTAAATTAAGTACCAGTATGCCTGGAAGAGCAAACTTTCCGAATCCGGAGTGCTTTCCAGCTGATGCCCAAATGCAAACACAATCGCTAGATAGGTAAAGATATGGACAAAATACCAACTTTCATATTTTAATCTTTTCCGCACTATTGTGACTGACAAAAATACTATCACTAAGAAAGCGAGATAGGCTAAGAATGCTTTAAAGACATCGTCCCAATTTAGTAGAAAGCTTTGAAACTGGGTGAAGTAACTAGAGTCGGTAATTTTTGAATAAGCAAAAATCAAAAATAGGGGATGTAGCGTGATGAGTAACAGAATGAAATACCCGCTCCATTTATGAATTCGGGCAAGTTTATCTAATCCAAAAACACTTTCTACCCATTTCACTCTTCCAATCAAAATTAACTGAGTGAGGATGAGGTTTACTGCCAGAAGACCAGTTAGTCTTCCAATTGCCAACGACACGCTGATAAAAGTTCCTTCTAAAATTAGAGCCCCTGAGAAATACCACCAAAATCCTATCAGAATTAGGAAGTTTAGTAGTGCGACTATATAGATAAATATTCTTTTCATGTCTATATATTATCATGTTATAATACTTTTATGAAAGAATTTATAAAGAAAAACGCGCTTTATGGCGTGTTCGCAATGTCGCTTGTAGCGATGTTTGGTAGCTTGTACTTCAGTGAAATAGCTAATTACCCACCATGTGAACTTTGCTGGTATCAAAGAATCGCTTTGTACCCAATTGTATTCATTTCTGGATTCGCTATTCTCAAAAAGAAACGAGATATTCTTCTCCCAGCGTTTGTATTAGTTGGAATTGGTTGGCTAATCGGAGTATTCCATAACTTACTTTATTATGAAATATTGCCAGAATCAGCCGCACCATGCTTAGCTGGAATTTCTTGCACCACTAAGTTTATCGAGTGGTTTGGATTTCTGACAATTCCGCTACTCGCATTGATAGGTTCAACTGGAATTTTAATCGCATTAATCATTCACTGGAAAGCATCCAAAGGAGAACAAAACTAAATGACAAAAGAAGCAAAAATTTTAATAGGAATTGCAGTAGTAGTTTTAATTGGGGGAGTGTTGTTAGCTATTTACGCTAATCCAAAACCTCAAGAAGCCGGTCAGCCTGTAGATGGCCAATCACTTGTGAGAGATAATAGCCATATGACTGGCAAGAAAGAAGCAAAAGTTACTTTAGTTGAGTTTGGTGATTTCCAATGTCCAGGTTGTGCAGCTGCAAGTCCTGCTGTGAAAAAGATCATTGAAGATTACAAGAGCAATGAAAACTTTAACTTTGTTTTCCGAAACTTCCCACTAGAACAAATTCACCAAAATGCTAGAATCGCAGCAGAAGCAGCAGAAGCAGCAGGAGCCCAAGGGAAATATTGGGAAATGAATGAACTGCTTTACCAGAAGCAAAATGAGTGGAACGTTTCAAGTGTTCCATTAGATCAATTTAGTAATTATGCGGTGACACTTGGACTTGATGTAGAGAAGTTTAAACAGTCAGTCTTACAGCGTCTATTTACAGATGTGATTGATGCAGACCTGAAAGATGGTAATAATGTTAAAGTGACTGGTACCCCAACCTTTTTCTTAAACGGTGTTCTATTTGCTCCTGATCCAGGAAAAATTCCGACTCTAGAAATGTTCAAGCAAGCGATTGATGCAGAGCTTGCAAAATAAATTAAGTTAAAAAATATCTAAAAATATGTTATCAGGATTTAAAACCTTTATTATGCGAGGCAACGTTGTTGACCTTGCGATCGGTGTAGTCATTGGTGCTTCGTTTGGAAATGTTGTTAACTCCTTAGTTACTGACATCATCACTCCGTTAATCGCTGCTATATTTCATGTTCCAAATTTCTCAAGATTAGCTTTTGAGGTAAACGATGTGACTATTAAGTACGGTTCATTCTTAAATACTGCAATTTCATTTTTAACAGTAGCGTTTGCGATATATTTTTTCGTAGTGTTGCCGTTGAATAAATTAATGGAAAAAGCTGGGAAAGAAACTCGAATTGGATCTGCCCCTCTTGAAAAATAGTTTAAGTAGTATGAATAAAACAGTTAAGAAGAAAGAACAGAAAGATCAACGAGAAAAATTAGTTGTAAAAAAATCAATTGCTGGATTAGGATTGTTTGCTACTGAACCAATTAAAAAAGGATCATTTATTATTGAATATGTAGGACCGCTGCTTAATGATGAGCAGGTTCAAAAAAAAGGTGGGAAGTATCTTTTTGCTCTCGGGAAGAAATGGACAATTGATGGCACTGCCCGAACAAATATTGCTCGCTACATTAACCACTCTTGTGTGGGAACAAACTGCGAACCTATTCAATACGCAAACAGAATTAAAATTCGCGCCACTCGCAACATTAAGCCTGGTGAAGAATTATTCTATAATTACGGCAAAGAATATTTTAATGAATTTTTAGGCAAGCATTGCAGATGCGCAAAACACATAAAGCAGAAAAAGGCTGCCAAAAAACCAGTGAAAAAAACTAAATAAAAAATACCCTTCACAACGAGGGGTATTTTTTTAATATCGATCACGGTCTTTTTGTTCTTTAGTTAGCTTAATGAAGTTGTTGTATCTTTCTTGAGAAAGAGTGCCTTTGTGTAATGCCTCTACCACAGCGCAACCATCGGATTTAACATGATCGCAATTCCCGTATTCACACTCTAGGGCCAGTTTGATAATATCTGTAAAAACTGTTTGCAGGGAGTCTTCTGAGGAAATGCTTTCTAGCTCTCTAATTCCTGGAGTGTCTATTAAGATTCCTCCACTGGGGAGTAGGAATAGCTCACGGCGCGTGGTGGTATGGCGGCCCTTTGCATCTGTCATACGAACTTCTGCCGTGGTTTGAACTTCACTGCCAAGCAGGGCGTTTATTAGAGTAGATTTGCCAACACCACTTGGTCCAACGAAAGTAATAGTGCGACCAGGTTCAATCTGTCTTTCTACTGCGTGCAAACCCTCATTACTTTTTGCGCTAATTGGGATCACAACAAGGGCTGGAGCAAGGCTTTGAGCAAGAGCAACTGTTTTTGCAACTTCTTTGGTACCACCAACTGCGTTGTCAGTTTTGTTTAAAATTACGATTGGAGTAACTCCGCCTTCGTACGCCATACTTAGGTAGCGTTCAAGAAGAGGAGTGTTGAATTCTTTATCTAACCCAAACACAATGAAAAGCGAGTCTACATTGCAAGCAACGATTTGTTCAGCGGTGGTGTCACCTGCTGCTTTACGAGAAATGACTGAGTAGCGTGGCATGATTTTTTCAATGATTGCTTTGTCTTCGTTTGGAAGTTTTTGGAAAATGACCCAATCACCAACTTTTGGGAAATCGCTTTGTGTTTTTGCAGTGTGACGGAACTTCCCTTGAATAATACCTTCTAGTTCACCATGATTTGAGTGAATAACAAAATTGGTTTTGTTTTCAATGCCAATACGCCCTAGGCAATCGCGTTGGGGAGTTTCCGCACTTGAATTATTATGAGAGATGAGCGGTTGTTTTCTTGTGTAGCGTTGCCATCCCAATTCAGTTAAGTTCATGTCTTTATTGTAGCATTAAATAAAAAAACAGCACCCTTTCAGGTGCTGTTTAAATTTTCGATTGAGTTCGAAGTGTAGTAGCTAAACTGGATTACCAGTTACGGCCACCACGGTCATTCCCGCCGCCGAAGCTGCGTTGTGGACGATCTTCTTTAGGACGAGCTTCTGAAACGGTCATTGCGCGACCTTCATAATCTTTTCCATTGAACATTTCGATAGCAGCAGCAGCTTCTTCAGGAGTAGACATTTCTACGAATCCGAAACCTTTGCTACGACCAGACATCTTATCTGTAATAACAGAAGCAGATGTTACTGTTCCAGCTGCAGCGAAAGTATCGCCTAGAGAGCTGTCAGTAGTGCTGTAAGGCAAATTGCCTACGTATAGTTTATTGTTCATGATGTTCTTAACAAATATTGAGCAAGGCGACTTTTTAATGGCTCGATATTTGTAAACACAAAACGAGTTTCACTTGCCCACACATTGTAGCAGGAATTAACCTTCTGGTCAATGGTCCGTTTGTGCTAGATTTTCCTACTGTCGTATGCCCAATGAAGCAATGCCTGTCTTTGGCGAGGCCGGCAAGACAGGTCTCTTACATGACAGTTTTTCTTTATTTGCCCAATATGACGAGCTATAGCGCGCCATCTTTTAATCTGGATTTTGTCATAATCAGGGATGCGGCGGCCCATAAAATATCTACAGTACCATTGAAACCAACCACGCGGATCTTCTTTTTCGTTAATCCAACCTTTGCGGCGCCATTCTTTTAAACTTTGTGAGGCATCAATTTTAAAATAGTTTAAAGATTTATCTCTAAATTCAGGACTAAGTTTTGCACGAGTATACCAATCACTAGGAAATTCTTTTTTGCAATCGGTCATATATTTACCGCCGAACACACCGATCGCTAGCATCTGTTTGGGTGTGAGTTCTGGAGTAAAATCTGGGGAAAACTGCTTACCTGTTGGCGCGGTTAGCTTGTAGGTATAGTTTTTTTGCATTTTGTCAGACACTCGAACCAAGCGAGTTTTCTTTTGGATTGCCATACTTGTAGTATACTATAAATATATAAATGAATTGAAATAAATACTATGCCAAAAGCTACAAAACCAAAAACATCAAAGCGAAAAGTGAAGCCTCATCAAGTTTGTGCAGTACTTCCTCCAGATGTCAGTGAAGAAGATGTCGCCTGGTCTACTGGTCAGATGGAACAATTGTTGAGCATTGAACGAGGTGGTTTTTCTTCGCGTAGACTTCTTAAAATAATGAATGAATTGATTAATGGGTACAAATTCATTCGTCATTACAAAAAAGCAGTCAGTATTTTTGGATCCGCCCGTAGTACGCTTAGTCGTAAAGTTTATCGTGATGCTGAAAAGCTTGGTTATGATTTAGCAAAAGAGGGCTTTGCAGTAATTACTGGTGGTGGCCCAGGTATAATGGAGGCGGCCAACGCAGGAGCTTTAAAATTTGGCGGTGAATCAGTCGGATTAAACATTCAACTTCCAGAAGAACAGCGTATTAACCCATATGTAAATGAATCTACTTCGTTTCATTATTTTTTCACCCGTAAAGTGATGCTCGCTTCAGTTTCTCAGGTTTATGTTTTCTTCCCTGGAGGGTTTGGAACAATGGATGAACTTTTTGAAATGCTTACTTTAATACAAACAAAAAAAGTTGCGCCAATTAAAGTTATTTTGGTTAACGAAATGTTTTGGGCTCCAATGATGTCTTGGATTAGAAATACCATCTATGGTCAGAACAAAGCCATTTCCAAAGAAGATTTAGACTTATTCAATTTAGTTGATAATGCCCACGAGGCAATGGTGTTAATACGCGAAATGGTAGCGAAGAAAAAGATTGGTCATGTTTCTCGCGAGTCAGATACACTGGAACAAAAGCGTGCTGGTATAGTCATGCCGAAAAAAAGAAAACGACCGTTTAGCATAGACTAAAATGTTAGCAGAAATTACTAAAAAAAATGATGAGCAAGTTTGGGCATCGGTTTTTGTTGCGAGTATTAATCAAGACTATGGTTTTGATTACACTTTAGTACCAGAACG
>CAZXPB010000015.1:0-10290 GCA_964642585.1 uncultured Candidatus Saccharibacteria bacterium | reverse complement strand
TTATGCAGTTTCCAAAACTGCAAAATTTCCTAAACTTTCATTACAGCTTACTCATGCTGTGGAACTACCCTTCATCGCTTACGAAACTCCTCAGACAGCCAACTATTCAAAACAGCCTACTGTAGATGCAATCGAACGAAAGTATGAAAAACTCACCAGGCAACGAGCTAAGTTAGAAGATCTAATCTTAGTGGTGCAAGGATACATGAATTTAGAAATGGCAAAAGCTACTTTTGCAGATGAAGACTTCCTTAAGTACCGAGATTACCCCTTTGCTGGGATTTATTATGTTGTCCCACCGATGTTTTCAGGGGAGAGTGATGAAACTTTGCAAGATGGTTTAGTAATGGAGATTAAAGATGCCTTTAAAAACATTTAGCGCACTGACCGCTTCAGAGCAGAAAGTTCTAGCTAAACTTTCAACCCCTTCTAAAATTCAAAACTTTTTAGATACTCTACAAATGAATTTCTCAGAAGAAGACCCATGTTTTTCAGTACGAGATGTGCTACGCGTGCGAAAGGCTCATTGCTTTGAAGCAGCACTCCTAGCAGCTGCCGCGCTTATGTATCATGGTCACAAACCTTTGTTGCTGGATTTAACTGCTTCACCTAATGATGAAGATCACGTTGTGGCAGTTTACAAGGTGGGAAAATTTTACGGAGCAATTAGTAAAACAAATCATGCCGTGTTGAGATTTAGAGATCCGATCTATAAAGACTTGAGAGAATTAGTGATGTCCTACTTCCATGAATATTTTTTAAATAGCGGACAAAAGACCTTGCGCACTTTTTCAAAACAACCATTTGATTTGTCAAAATACAATAAATTTAATTGGCTCACTAGTCGTGAGGGAATTTTAGATATCATAGATGAATTGGCGCAAGCACCGCACGAACAAATTCTTTCTCCGCAACAAATCAAACAATTACGCAACGCAAGCCTTCTAGAGATCAAAGCGGGGAAGTTAGTAGAATGGAAACGGTAGCTTGCGTTTTTATGAATTTTATGCTATAATACATACAAAGGTACAATTAAGAAACAAAAACAAAAATGAATAAACACAACATTGTGGGTTCAGTTTTACTGGGCACTATGTTAGCGTTCGTTGTGGTCATTCCTGCTTTTGCCAGCAGTGAATTACCAGCTACAAAGTCTGAAAGAAAACTTTGTATGAAAGCTACTAAAGAAATTAAGAAAGTAGCGATCAAAGAAGCTAAGGTAAATTTTAAATTAGCTGAAAAAGAAGCCATCATGGCTTGGAAAGCAGAAGTTGAATCTGCTAAGGCGCTAGAGGGTGCCGAAAAGAAAGATGCCTTAAAACTTGCAGGGCAGAATTTACGTCTTGCAATTAAGGAAGCAAAACAATCTTTGCGTGAGACTGAGAAACTTGCTAAAAGTTCTCATAAAGACGCAGAGCGAACCTGTAAAGGTCAAAAAGTAGAAAAACCTGAAAAAGTTGATGACTCTGATTCATCAGAGACTGAAACTGAAACAGAGACTTCTTCAAATCACAACTAAATAGTCTATTCAATACCTTTTAATAAAAACACCGATTTCCAGTTGGTGTTTTTGTTTTATAAAAATGATATACTTTAAGTAATGATTATCAAGAATTTCAATCAACTAGCAACTACCCCCCTGCGAAAACAGGCATTAGAAATTGCTGAAGCCGGCTTAGAAGCTATAGATACAATTAATCTTACAGATTTAGGGTTTGACTACGATCCAGCCACCGACTTAATTACAGTCAAAGGACAGCAGTTTCCTATTGCTGGGTTTGAACGAGTATTCATCGTGGGTGCAGGAAAGGTGGTCGCGCAAGCCGCTTCTGTAATTGAGAAAAAGTTAGGAGATAGAATTACAGACGGTTTAATTATAGACATTGTCCCAGTACACTTAAAAAAGATTCGAAGTGCAGTGGGAACACACCCTTTGCCAAGTAGCGCAAATGTTTCTGCAACAGAAGAAATTACTGACTTACTTGCTAATGCTGGGGAAAATGATTTGATTATTTCTCTAATTGCTGGAGGAGGTAGTAGTTTACTATGCGCTCCTGCAGCTATCACAATTGAAGAAGAAAGATTAATTACTCAAGCTTTAATGGACAGCGGGGCAGATATTCTTGAGATGAACACAGTCCGAAAGCACATTAGTTCAGTCAAAGGTGGCGGGTTGGCAAAATTAGCTTATCCAGCAACTTTAATTAGTTTAATTTTTAGTGATGTTCCTGGCGATGATATTTCTCAGGTAGCGAGTGGGCCTACTGTTATGGATAAAACTACCGAAGAAGATGCACTGTTGATTTTACAAAAACATAATATTCTCATGAAATGTAGTATGAAGAGTTGTGGTATGGTGGAATCAGAAAAGGATTTAAAATATTTTGAAAAAGTACACAACATTATTTTCTGTAGCGCGCAGGATGCACTCGGCGCAATGGAAGCAAAAGCGCGTGAGCTAGGATTAAATCCAGAAATTTGGGAAAGACATTTCGGTGGTGAAGCTTCTGTAATTGGAAAAAAGATTGTCACCGAAATTAAACCCAATCAGTGTTTGCTCGCAACTGGAGAAAGTGTAGTGACGATGGAAAAGAAAACAGGCGGAAGTGGCGGAAGAAATCAAGAGATGGCCTTAGCGGCTGCCTCTGTAATTGGCCCCAACTGCGTTTTCGCTGCTGTGGCCTCAGATGGGCGAGATAATAGTGATGTTGCTGGAGCAATTGTAGATAGTACAACCGCAGAAAAAATTGCAAAATCTGGCGGTGATTTACTAGACTCCCTAGCTCGCCACGATGAGTACGCAGTTCTACTCGATTCAGAAAGCTCAATTATTACTGGTATTACTGGTTCAAATGTTTCTGATTTCTTTATTGCCATAAGAGCTAATTAAATCAACAAAATAAATTAAAAATTAAATCAAAATCATGATAGTATTTTACTCCCTTTCCAAAGAGCAGCAGCAATGGATAAAACAAAAGTATCCAAAATTAGCTGTCCAGTTTAAAACTGGAAAGTTAAACATGCAAAATTTACCAAACCCAAAGACTGAAATAATTTCTATCCATGTTGACTGTAAAGTTGGACCAGAAGTTTTGGCGAAGCTCCCAAACTTAAAATTAATCTCTACTCGTACTACTGGGGTGGATCACATCGATTTTTCATCATGTAATAAATCTGGAGTTAAGGTAGTAAATGCTGCAGGGATGAATGCTCAATCAGTCGCTGAGTTTAATTTTGGGTTAATTTTGGCTGCATCAAGAAATATTGTTACAGGAATAGAACGAGTTGCCGCTGGTCATTTTTCAGACCAAGGATTAGTAGGTACAGAACTTTCTGGAAAAACAATTGGCGTAATTGGTACTGGGGCAATCGGTAGTACAGTTTTGAGAATTGCAAAAGGTTTTGGGATGAAACTGCTTGCCCATGATTCTTTTAAAAATACAAAACTCCAGAAGGAGTTAAAATTCAAATATGTTTCAATAAACGAGATCTTTGAAAAGGCAGATATTATCTCTCTTCATGTTCCAGGGACAAAAGAAACCAAGCATATGATTAATGACAAGACACTTCGCAAAGTGAAAACAACAGCAGGGATTGTAAACACTTCCCGAGGGAGTGTAGTAGATACCAAAGCAATTTTGAAAGCATTAAAAACAAAAAAGCTTGCATGGTATGCAGCGGATGTTTTGGAAATCGAACATTCTATTTTTACAGATAAAGAAATGGGTAAGACCAACAAAGAGCTACTTAAGCACGAGCGTAGTTATATCACCCCGCACATGGCTTATGCAACTACCGACGCTGTCACCCGCGTCTTAACTCAAACTATGCAACAAATCACAGATTTCCAAAAAGGGAAGCCAGTTAATTTCGTTAACTAGCTCCACCCCCCTTGCATCCCAAGATGTGGTATATTTAGGGTATGCGAATTGAAGAAGAAATCAAATTAGATTACTCCGATGTACTTTTGCGCCCAAAGCGTAGTACTTTAACCTCACGCAAAGAGGTGATTTTAGATAGAGAATTTAAGTTTTATCATTCTCCAAAAACTTGGACAGGTATCCCTGTTATGACTGCCAACATGGCAACTTGTGGCACCTTTGAAATGGCTCGGGTTTTAGTGGAGCATAAAATGATTACTACTTTCCATAAGTACTACACAGTTGAGGATTATCAAGCTTTTTTTACAGACTTCAATAACCCAGACTATATTGTCTACACCTTAGGGATAAGAGACGCAGATATTCAGCAATTAAAAACAATGATAGAGAAAGATCTAATGAAGCATTTTTCTTTTGTTTGTATAGATGTGCCAAATGGTTATTTAGAAAGATTCCTTGACGCTATAAAATTGGTGCGCACACTTCTCCCTGAACATATAATCATTGCGGGAAATGTTGTCACTAACGAGATGACAGAACAGATTATTTTGTCTGGAGCAGATATCGTGAAAGTTGGAATTGGGCCAGGGAGTGCATGTACAACTCGCCGAATGACCGGAGTAGGTTACCCGCAACTGTCAGCGGTAATAGAAACTGCCGATGCAGCACATGGGATTTCTAATGGTCGTGGCGGTAGTGGTTTAATCATTGCCGATGGCGGCCAACAATTCCCTTCGGATGTTTCAAAAGCATTTTGTGGTGGTGCAGATTTTAACATGATGGGATCAATGTTCTCCGGGTTCGATGAAAGTGCGGGGGAGTTGGTTGAAAAAGATGGGAAAAAGTTTAAGGAGTATTTCGGATCATCTTCAAATAAAGCCCTGACTGAATATTATGGGAAAAAAGAAGCCCATAGGGCCACTGAAGGTAGGTATGTACTCATGCCTTATAAGGGCAAGATCGGTGATTTTATTCAATATTTATTTGGAGCTCTTCGTAGTACCGGCACATATATTGGTGCAAAAAGTTTAAAACAATTTTCAAAAAGAGCAACTTTCATCCGGGTTAATAAACAACTTACAACATATTTGGAACAGTTTGACCAGGAAGCTTAAGGTTTTTTCTGTATTTATACTCGTGCCAGGTCAGAACGATGAACACTATATCAAACAAAATGAGAGCGTAAAGCATTACAGACTGATGCCCTAGCGATCTGTAAGCTAAGTACACTATAGAGGCAGAGAAGAAAACTAGCGAAACCCAGAATGCCCAAACTCTATCTTTGTATAAATGATAGGCAAGGAAAATATTAATTAAACCATGAGCAAGGATATAAATCCCTGCTAAATTTTTCGCGCCGGAACTCACATGGTCGGCAGATTTGTTATAGCTTGCAAACACACTACTGATTGCTGAACTACTCATAAGCAAAATAGCAAAACCACAAATTGTTTCCCAAGCACCGTTGATAGCTTTAATGACTACACTTGCTTCAAAGAGGGAATGCCAAATTTTTTGTTTGTTAATCATCTTTATAATTCTACTCTACTTTTGAAAAAATAAAAAATAGCCTAGCACAATTTGCTGAAGTAAAAGTATTGATATACCAAAAATAAATTTTAGTTTTTGAGTTTTGTGTCTGAAGAAAAGCATTCCAGAAAGAACTCCAAGTGAACCAAAGAATATTGCCCAAATAAAAAAGTCTACCTCTTTAAATCTTTCTGAATTTGTCAGACTTCTTTTTTTGTCTATACCAATGAAAAGAAAGCCAGCTAAATTAATTGCCAGAATAAAGATTAACAAAATCAACATTGGTATGCTAATCGAAAAGTTCATGAGTTGAGTGTATTAAAAATATTTTCTTTCAATCTATATTTAACAATTTTTCGTACGAGTGCGTACGGGATCGGTTCTGAAAAAGAAAACTTAATTGTTCCTTTCGAAGTTTTGAAATTTACAAGTTCTTTTGTAAAATGTTTTATCGCAGATGGTCCAGGGAAAAACCCAATGTGTTTTGCAAAGCACCCAAAATGAACGAGCGTTCCAAAAAACTCCACAGTAGGAATTCCGTACTTAATAGTTTCCACTGATTTTGGTGCTGCTAGTTTTATTTCTTTGCGAAATTGATTCAACAAAATTTGCTTTTCTCTCGGAAAAGTTTTTATGTATGAATCTATGGTTGAAGTTTTATTCATGTATAGATATTACTTAGGCAAAAAATGCGCCTAAGTAATATGGCCAAATAATTATGGCTAGCACACCTTTCCAAAAAGGTAAGTGTAGGAACCCGATGGTGAATAGCCATCCTACGAACCAGACTGCTCCTGGGAAAGTGTGATTTTCTACTTTGATTTTCATATCTATATTATAGCAAAGTTTGTAGCATAGTCTTATGTTTATATTTTTCGTCAACAGGATTGACAAAATCACTTTTTTCTGTTACAATGAATTTAGAAAAGTATCGGTTAGACGAGCAGTATTGTCAAAACAATAATACCGCTGTAGAAACAAAAATAAAAATTCAATTTAATATGTCTGAGCATGAAAAGCGACTAATGCTATCGTCTGGAAAACTAGTTTCCATTGCAGAAGTTGCAGAACAAACACCTTACAGCGCTGAATATCTTTCATTGTTAGCAAGAAAGGGTAGAATTCCAGCAGTAAAATTAACACGCGACTGGTTAACAACACACCAGGCGGTTTCTTTATATGTAAAAAAGCAGAGACAAAAGCATAAACAACTTTTAAATCGTTTCGAGCGTGCTGGGAGGGCAGTATGAAACTATTTAATTTACAGTCTTCCGCACTAAGTAAAAAGTTTAATGTACCATTAACAATACTAATTTTGCTAATTGGGTTTTTATTGTTAAGTAGTCCAGCAAAAAGAGTATTTGCAGAAGAGTTTTCTGGTATTCAATCCAGTGCTACTCAACAGGCAGAACCAGCTTCAGAGCCAACTCCTGACTCAACTCCTGAAACACTTTCTGAGACAAATACTGAAGTCACAGTAGAGGTCCCAGTAGAGACCGTTACTCCTACAGAAGATGTTACGCCAAATCCTGAAGTTGTAGTTGACTCTTCTACACCAGATGTCACTGAAACAAATATTTCTTCAGCACCGCAAATTGATTCAACTCCAACCGTTGATGAACAGATAACAGAAAATGGAAAATTAGTTGTCGTATCTGCGACACCAGAACAAGAGTTGATCCATGAGTATATTAATGTTCCGGTTAAAACAGAAATTTCAGAAATATTCAAAATCGGCCAAGAAGATCAAATTAAAATTAAGTGGCAAAATAATAATGGCCAAGAAATGCAATTTGTTTCATATGACGATGATACCGATGGATTAATTGATCATGTGAGTTGGGTTGTTCCTCATCTCTCTGTCCAAACTTTTGAAATTATTTTTATTTCAAAAGCATTACAACTTGATGCAGATAAAAATACTCTCGCAGATATTTATGATCTTGTTAATACTCGCGATCAAAACTTTGCAAGTTTACAAGATGGACAATTTGTTAGAGTAACATTTGAAAAACTTTTAGATAGTACAAAAGATATTACTATCTATGCAAAAGCTACTAACGAAAATTCTCCAGCAACAATCGAAGTTTATACTCTAGATGGACAACTACTCGCAACTTTTGAAAATATTATTCTTGATGGAAAATATAAAATCTTTTTAACATCACTTCTTTCTGAAACAGATACCTTTGATTTAAAAATAATTGGTAATGTAGAAATTGATTACATTGTTGATCCTCCCGCAACTGCTTACTGGGTAGGTGGCACGGGGAACTGGTCAGATGCAGCAAATCACTGGGCAACAAGTTCTGGTGGCACACCTGGTGCTGGTAATGCTCCTGACGCAACAAGTAATGTAATTTTCGATGCTTCATCTGGTGCAGCATCTACAATAGTTACAATCGATACCGCAGCAACAGTTGGTTCAATTACCATTAGCGGTTATACAGGAACAATTACACAAAGCGCAAACGTAACTATTACAAACTCTGGTGGTCAATCAGGAAACTATTCCCAAACTTCCGCAGTTACTTGGACAACTCCAAACCCTGGCACAGATACTTTCTCTGCAACTGGAAGCTTCTCAATAACTGCAGGAACATTTAGACGGTACACAGGCACCGGTATTAGTACCGATCCATTTATAATTTTCGATGTTTATGGTTTGCAAGCAATGAAAACTAATCTTGCAAACTCATATAAACTAAATGGCAACATTAATGCATCAGTGACTTCTGGTTGGAATGCTGGTGAAGGATTTGTGCCGGTTGGAACTAATACTACAAACTTTACTGGAAATTTTGATGGCGCAGGATTCGCTATAAGCGATTTATATATTAACTCAACAACTTTAAGCTATGTTGGGTTGTTTGGTTATACATTAGGAAGTATCCAAAACTTAACTCTAACAAATGCTAGTATATCTGGGATCGGTATTGCAGGTGCAAATGGATCTGATGGTGCAGCTGGAACTTCAGGAGCAACACCAACCGCCGGTGGTACAGGTACTGCCGGTACTGCTGGTAGTATCTTATATATTGGTGGCCTCGCTGGATACAATGCTGGAACAATTACTAATGTAAGTATTTCTGGGACAGTAACTGGAACTGGTGGAACTGGTGGAAATTCTGGTAATGCTGGTGCCGGTGGAAATACAACTAGTGGTGCAACAGTTGCAGGTGCCGGAGGAACATCTTTAGCTGGTGGCGCTGGAGCAGTCGTGTATAGCGGAGGCTTAATTGGATACTCTGCTCAGGGAAGTATAAATAATTCAAGTTCGTCAGCGATTGTAACTGGAACTGGTGGAACTGGTGGTAACTCTGGTAATGGTGGTGCTGGTGGTACAAACTCTGGTTCTGGAATTGGCGGAGCTGGTGGTGGTGTTGGTGCTCCAGGAATTGGTGGTATTAGTTATGTAGGTGGATTAATAGGTTGGGTGAACTCTGGAATTGTTGTTACATCTTTCGCCACTGGCAATGTTACTGCCACTGGTGGTACTGGTGGTTCTGCAGGAACAGCAGGTGTTGGTGGAGCTGGTGGAACAGCAGCAATTGGCGGAGCTGGTGGAGCTGGCGGAACTGGAGCAGCTGGTGGCGCAAGTTATGCTGGTGGTTTAGTTGGTAATAATTTAGGGAATATTCGCTTTGCTTCTTATGCGACAGGAGATATTACAGCTACTGGCGGAACCTCTGGTAATGGTTCGGCCGGTGGTATAGCAGGAGCTAGTGCAGTTGCAACTACAGGGACAGCAGCAACAGGCGGCGCTGGTGGTACTGGCGGCGCTGGTGGTATTGCTTATGCTGGTGGTTTAGTTGGTCAAAACAACTCAGATGGCGTGGTTAGTGGTGTGACTGCACCAAACTATGCAACCGGCGATGTGACTGCAACTGGTTCTGCTGGACAAAACGGACAAGCAGGTGGAGCTGGCGGAAGTGCTGCAGCAGGCACTGCTCATACTGGTGGAACTGGCGGTGCCGGTGGAACTGGCGGTGCCGGTGGTGGAGCGTATGGTGGTGGCTTGGTTGGCCTTAATTCAGGCGTTATATTAATTTCAAATTCTAATACAGGAGTAGTAACTGTTACAGGTGGCGCCGGTGGCGCCGGTGCAACGGGTGGCGCTGGTGGTGTTAAGGGTTCTAGTGGTGCAAATGGCGCCAGTGGCGCATCTGGTACTGGTGGTTCAGCAAACTTAACCTCAGCGTATGCTGGTGGTTTAGTTGGTAGTAATGTGGGCGCTATACAAAATTCTTTTTCTACTAATCCAGTAACAGGAACAGGTGGTACTGGTGGCGCAGGTGCAACGGGTGCAACAGGTTTGGCAAACTTAGCCGGTGTTGCAGGGGGAACCGGTGGCGCAGCAGGTGTTTTATATATTGGTGGAGTAGCAGGGAATAATACACTTACAATTTCGGGTAGCTATCATACTACAGGTTCAGTAATCGGGACAGCCGGTGCGGGTGGCGCTGCCGGTGCAGGTGGCGCAGCTGGATCTGGGGCGTTGTCTGGTGCAGGTGGCGTTGCTACTGTTGGCGGAATTATTTATGCAGGTGGTGTGATTGGAAACAATTCAGGAATCTCGATAGTAAACGATTATTCAACTGGGGTAGTAACTGGAACAGGGGGTATAGGTGGTGCTGGAGCGAATGGAGGAAATGGTGGAACTAGCTTAGCGGGTGTTGCCGGAAGTGCTGGAGCTGCAGGTGGTATTGCTTATGTTGGTGGTGTTGTTGGTTACACTTCTAATGGTGAAATATTGAATTCATATTCTACAGGAACAATAACTGCAACCGGTGGTGCCGGTGGTAATGGTGGTAATGGTGGCGCTGGTGGAACTGGTGCTGCTTCTACGACAGGTGGTGCTGGAGCAGCAGGAGCTTCC
>CAZXPB010000014.1:0-23942 GCA_964642585.1 uncultured Candidatus Saccharibacteria bacterium | reverse complement strand
AATCTATTTTTACTACTACGAAGTAATCTCAAATCACCGAATCTATCTCCTTCTAGATACAGAACAACATCTACCATATGTTCAATAGTTTTTGGGCCAGCGAGCATCCCTTCTTTTGTAACGTGTCCGATAAGAATGATTGCGACGCCATGTTCTTTTGCAAGCCTCATAAGTGTATTTGTGGCGTAAGATAACTGTGAAACACCACCAACAACACCATTGACTGACTGCGAATTTAAAGTTTGAATGGAATCTATAATAACTAATTTCGGTTTTACTGAAATAATTGTGGCAACAGCTACATCTAAATCTGTTTCTGTTAACACCGCAATTTCTCCGCCACTAAGAAGCCTACTGGCGCGGAGCTTAATCTGCTGAGCAGATTCTTCCCCAGAAACATACAAAACTAAACTACTGTCTCCAGAGGCAATATTACTTGCCAACTGAAGCGCTAAGGTGGACTTTCCTATTCCAGGGTCGCCACCCAAAAGTACTAAACTGCCTTGAACGATACCTCCACCAAGGACACTGTCGAATTCTGCAATACCAGAGGAAAAGCGGGCTTGGCTATGTTCTGGAACATCTGACAGCCTCAAAACACTTCCTGAAAGGGCAGAATTACCCTTAGAAAGGCCTGAATTTGCTTTTACGATCTTCTCTTCCAATGTATTCCACTCCCCGCACTGTGGGCATCTTCCTTGCCATCTAGGAGTTGAGTTACCGCAATTGGTACAAGAAAATTGTTTTTTAATAGTTGCCATAATCTAATCTTATCATACCCAGATAAAGAATCCATAAAACTTTTATGAAGATAAAATAAAAATCCCAGACTCCTACTTACAAGGAAAATCTGGGATTAAATAACTTAAAGTTACATTACTGAAATGTAGTACAAAGAGCCATCTTGTGCATTTTTAAAGAATAGGATATTCTCTGCTGAGTTTAAGAATAGATTCTGGGCATCTACAGTAACACCTGGGTCAAATTGTTCTTGACTACCCGAGCTAACACTAATTTTGTATAAACTATCTTGAGTTAATCCTTGTCCAGCAATTCCTGAGTTAGGTACTCCGACAAATACAGACTGACCATCTTTAGTCCACACTGCTTTAGTCACAGAACTTGCAACCCCTAAACTTTTAATTTCACCACTAGTGAGATCTGCTACCCAAAGATTAAATTTTTGAGTACCTGGATCTCTTTTACCAAACAAAAACTTTTTGCTATCTGGACTCCACAGCACACCACTGTTGTAACCATCTGCAACAACTGTTTGGAAAACTTTTCCATCTATAGAAACCATGGTGATTGGGTTTTTAGATGTGTCGGTACTCTGTGCGCTGTAAAATAAAATCTGCCTTCCGTCTGGTGAAACTTTCACTATGTTATCTGATTCGTAAAATGTTGTAAGGACTTGGTAACCAGTTGTGTCAGGATTGCCAATGTTTAAAGTTGCCTTACCGTTTGCATCTACCCAAACATACACAATTTTATCACCAGTTGGCATCCAGTCTAAGCTAAATACATCGTACGGAATATCTATGTAACTAGATTTGACGCTATCATAATATCTCCAGCTAAACTTGCCTGCAGAAACTGATTCCGCCAAGAAGCCATTACCAGCTTGAGGCCACAAGATTCTGCTAATATCACTTAATAGTGCGATAGACAATTCACGCTTGTTGCTAAGCAAAGCTTTGCCATCTGAATCATCTAAATCTGTTTGGAAAAGTTGTCCTGCGGAATTAAAATACGAAATACCATTGCCTTGATAAAACAAAATCGGGGAAATTACTGCATCGTCTGTTAACCTGACTGCTTGCGCCTGAGGTGCTGTCGGCTCTTCAATAATAGGAGTTTCTTCCACAACAGGAGTCTCTACTATCTGCTCAGTTGCTGACTCAGTGTTATTTGACTTACTACGGCTATAGATTAAAAAGCCTAAAGCCCCAACAATTAAGATGAATATCGCCCCTAAAATAGCAATTGCTCGTTTGTTCATGTTTTTATTTCAAAAGTTTTCTTTCTTGAATTATATCACAATTAGGCTAAATTCTACAGTCAGAGTTAGTAAAATCATTGACCAGTAGGAGTTGACGCAGTTGTGTTGAGAAACTGACAGAAATCAGCCGCTACTCCACCAGTGGAGCTCTTATTCCACCAATCATATACAGAGGCGATGGCACCCATAACCGTACCTGATATTGTTCCTTCACCACACAAGTACCAGCCGAGCGCTCCAAGAAAAGCGAGTAAGATGAGAATGGCCATGACATCTAAAAATACAACAATAAATTTCTCCCACCACACCAAACCTTGGAAATGGGGAATTTTAGGAAAAGCAAATCCGGCTAACATGTAAAGGTTTAATCCTAATAGTAGTGGAATCCCAATGATCATGCCGCCGATACTGAAAACAGAAACCACTGTGATCAAGAAATATACAAACATTCCAACCTTTGAAGCAGCTCTAAAAACTAAAAATAAAGCTTGCTTTACATCCCCATCTTTCAGAGCAAAGCCTGCGTCAACTGCATCTGATACCCCCAGACTAATTGCAATGTTAAGTAAGAAGCTTACCAAGAATCCGAGACCTAATGTTTCAAACCCAGTGGCAGCACCTCCAGCTGTAACTGCAGCTTGCAGACCTTTTGCAGCCGCCTGGCCGGTTGCTTTCGCAGCCACTTTGCCTGCAGCTTTTTTAGCACCTTCTTTTGCTAAACTAGATGCGCCTTTTTCTAATCCTTTTTCAAAACCTTTTTTAATACCTTCGTTGGTAATCTTTTTGCCGATTTGTTCTTTGGCATAGTCACGCGCTTTTTCTTTGGCATACTCTTTTGTTTTTTCTCTTCCCTTTCGACTGTCGTCGTCAAACATAGCACTGTCGCCAAGAGCACCACCAACTTTTTTCATCGCCTGTTTACCTTTACCACCAGCACTTAACCTTGCGACCTGCTGCGCTTTTTCAATTAAATTTTTTCTGTTTGGATTTGTTGAAGACCCACCTGAGCTAGCAGACTGGTAGTTTTCTCCCTCAAAATGTTGTTGCTCATCATCAGCATAAAATTGACGGTCTGCATCTGCAGCCGCCCCTAAATCTGCTTCTGAACCTCTGTTGGAAGTGTGATCGAAAAGAAGTAGCATAATTAACCTGCTAATTCATTTTTACTCTGTTCAATTTCCAGTAATTGTTTTGGATCGGTCGTAATAATCTGATCTTCCACATAGGAAGCATAGATTTTAATTGCCGCATGTTTAAGCCCTGCAAAGAAAATCCCTTCACCTACATCACTTTCAAGTAGTAAGTATTTTTCACCCTCAGTCAGGAAAAAAGTTTCAGCAACAATTCCTACTGCTGCCGGACTTTGTTTAAGCAAAAGTTGAATAGATGAGTTAGTCACAATTGGTTTGCCGTACGGGCTGGCCATAAAGTCGGCTACATCTTGTGTAATTGTAGTTAAGCCTAAGTAATACTTGCGAGCGCGTTTAGCAATTCCAAACACAAAGCGAGCTGAATCTTCATGCTGCATCATAATCCAAGCTTCATCTAGTACCAAAATGCGTTTCTTCATTTCGCTGCGCACCAAGTTCCAAATGTGTCCCAAAATAATATACATCGCAATTGGGCGTAACTGATCTTCAAGATCACGGATTGAGAACACTAATAGCTGGTTGTTCAATTGCACATTAGTTGGCTGGTTTAAAAGTCCTGCGAAAGTACCGCTAGTAAACTTCTCAAGTCTTTGCGCTAAACTTTCCGCACCAACAATTCCGGTTAGCACTTCAATAAGGTCAGACATAATTGGCATTTCAGCAGTTCTAAAATCTGTAGTTTCTGTGATATCTTTTTTAGCGTAAGTTTGCCAAATTGCTTTGTCCAATAAAGCTTCTTCGGTAGGATCAATGTTTCCTAAAATTAAGCCCATCAAACCAAGCAAGTTAATGACAGCACTGCGCAAAATATCGGCTGGGTCTTCACCTTCTACAGAAACAGGCAAGTCGAACGGGTTAATGCGGAAATCTGAATTTAAAGAAATATTTAAGTAAGTGCCGCCAACGGCTTCTGCCAAGTGTTGGTATTCGTTTTCTGGGTCAACGACAATGACTTCAATTCCGACCATGAGTGAACGCAGGATTTCTAATTTCACTGCGTAGCTTTTTCCTGCACCGGATTTTGCGAACACAACAAAGTTCGCATTTTCCATTTGGAATCTATCAAACAAAATTAGACTGTTGTTATGTCTGTTAATTCCATACAAAATCCCATCGTTACCGGTTAAGTCAGAAGAAACGAATGGGAAAGTGCTAGAAAGTGGACTAGTGTTTAAGTTGTTCGCAATTCCTAGTTCATCTAGCGCCAGTGGCAAAGTAGAATTAAATCCTGGTTCTGTCGCTAAGAGGGCGCGTTTTGTTACGACTAATTTAGCGCCAAGAGCGCTTTCCAAAATATTGGAATTTTTGTCTAACTCTTCAAGGGTGTCTGAATACAAAGTAAAGTAAAGCGCAAAACGGAAATATCGTTCAGTGCCTTGTTGGAGTGAATCACGCAGTTCTTCTACATCGTGATAAGCAGTTTCTAGCATTGGATTTCGCACCAAACCTTTTTCTTGCTCTACCATTATTTGTGAACCAATTTCCCCTACTTTTGACTTCAGCTTTTTCAAAACCACTCCAGAATCCACTGGATAGATAAACATTGAGACGTCTAAAGCGCTTTCTGAGTTGATAATAAACGATAACCAGTTACTAGACAGGAATCGTGGGTAAGATAGCGCAAAAAAAGTCCGAGCAAACTTGCCGTTGATTTCAAAATGCGAATTCGTAAAACTCAAGCTTGATGGCGCAAGCAGATCTTTTAGGGTAGTTAATCCTTCGCTGAATTCTTTTTCAACTTCAGCTAACTTAGTGTCAGCAGAAATCTGACCTTTCAGTTGCTCGAGTTCATCACGCTTCTTGTCTAACTCTGATTTGTTAAATGAAAATAATGACATTGGGTTTGGTTAAACTTGTTGCTCAGTTAATGAAATGTTTGGCAACTGACTGGCGTCTATCGCTGATCCTGCTCCAAAGTTGTAAGAGTTGTACACTAATTCAATCAGTTGATCGGTATTTAATCTGACCACGCGAAGTCCTGCACTACCGAGGTTTGCTGCCACTGTACTTGCTCGTTCATCTAGTTGTTTTTTGTAATCGATAAAAGCTTGTTGTTTCGCGCTAATTTGTTTGGCTTTCCCTGTGCCAAAAATTTTGCTAAAGAATCCGCCACCGCCAACAGGGGTCACGCTCATCTCGTAGGGAACGATTACATAAAAATTTTTGTTCATCACATTGGCAGACTCTACCAAACGATTGATGAATTCAATATACTCGCCTGTTTGCATGCGCAGAAGTTCGTTAGTTTGGCGTTCCATGATGCCCTTTAGTTTTTCTGTATATTCCCCAATGTCCATTTTGCGACTTTGCAACAAAATTTGAATATGGAAATCTAAGGAGTTTAAAAATCGTTGATAACTATAGATGAGTGCGTTCTGCTCTTCTTCACTCTTTAAATCAAAATTGGTACTAGAAACAGTTAAGACAGCACGAAGAGTGCCATCTTGCATGACAATACATTCATCGCGAATCTCAGAAAACTTTAAAAAGCTTTGAGTTGGACTCCCCTTCGCTTGTTTTTTTGTTTTAGTTTCTGGCATTTTTATCTATTTTTGTTGGATTTTATTATCTTCAATTCTTTGAAGCAAAACTACTTCTTGCGATGCTTGCTGTTGGAGTAAATAATTCAATTCTTTAATTTTGACTGCGGTTGCTTTCTTGTCTTTTGGTGCGGTTTGTTCAACCACTTTCACCGGAATCTTATTGTCTGCAACTGTTTGCGCTTGTTTTTGAAACACATACATTTTTGCACCAAATAGGAATCGGACAAAGTTTCCAGCACTTAGGTAAAGAGGACGGCCATTTAATTTTCCAAAAGCGAGAGCAATGGCTGGTAATCCCAAAATAATTCCTGCAATGATGGTGGCTGGCACACTTTTACTAACTGTATACACAGCAAATGTGACCACAGCAGCCAAAAAAATGATGCCGAACTGTTTAAATGACAATCCGCCAATAATTCTGTCTTCAACATCTGTAAATTGTGGTACTGGGAATTGCATGGATGAATTAATTATACCATATTAATTAGAATTTTGAGGGTTAGGAACGATTAAACCGCATGCTTCTGAGCAGATCTGTGAAAAATTCAAACTCTTCTTGCGTCAGTAGTGCTGTGTTAGTTAAAGATGATGAATTCGCTTGCGGTGAAAGGCGTTGCTTCCCACTTTCTATGTAGCTTTCATACAACGGACTAGATTCTACGAGTTGAAGGATGTGGAAATAACCATGCGCGGCAATTGCATCACGCACTGCGTTTACTATAGTTTGTAAATCATAATTGCGTATGGTGTCTATAGTAAACTTACCTATGAGTTCTACATCTTCCAAAAGTAGCGGTGGTTTTGGTTTTGCAGGAACTTTTGGCTTAACAGGTATAGGAGGCTGTACTTGCGCTTGAGGTGTTAGTGGAACTTGAGGTTTGGTGGACGGAAATGGTTGTTGCGGAGGTCTGACGCTTTTAGTGGGCGGCACGCTGTGCTTCATTGTTACATCTGTTGGGATGTTGGCGATATGACTAAGTGGCGGCAAGTTTGGCACCACAGGAGGGGCTGGTGAAATAGTAGGTTGTTCAGCAGCAAGAATTTCTTCTAGTTCTCCAAGCTGCTTGTCGTTCATCAATTCAAGCAAGTTTAACCAATCACTTTTTTCATGATCAGAAAGAAGTGTGCTGGTTTGGATTTTTCCGCGAATTGTTTGGAGTCGTTGTTCGTTGAACATGTTATGGTTGTTTGTTTCGGGATTTAAGGTCAGCTAGTTTTCGTGCGATAGATTCTGATTTTAACTTGCGTTCTTGTTCTAATCTTTCCTGCTCATCGGCCACGACAATATTTGTTGGATCTTTGACAACGCCTGGCTTTGATTGTGGTAGTGGTGCAGGTTTTGGCACTGGAGCTGGCGCCCCCGCTGACTTGGTCATTTCAGGAGGAAGAGTAAGGATGGATGGTCTTGGTAATGTTTGTGGTTGCGATCTTGGTTGTGGCGCAGAAGGCGCTGGTTGTGGCACCCGTGGCTTTGGCATATCGATTGACTTTAATACCGGCGCAGGGGTAGAGTCGTCTTCTACTTCTAGTCCAGGTATAAAATTATACAAATCAAAACCTTGTGAGATTTCCGATTCATTTTTTGGAGTTGGAACAGCTTCCCAATCTGCAACAAGATTATTAACAAAATCAGATAGCTTTAAAATATTTTTTAAAACTTCTATTTCAACAGGGGATAATTTTTTTGTATTTGCCGATTTGTTAATAAATTCTAACTGACTCAAAGCATCTCTCTGCTCACCTTTTGCTGGCCAAGAATAATAATCTTTTAACCAATTGGCAATGGTTGGAGGTAATTGCTGACCTTTAATGTCAATATTTTCTGTGCCAATAAAAGCCTTGTGCTCTTCTAAAACACTTTTTATTTTTTTACACATATCTACTCTGTCCAGATAGATTTCTTTCTGATCAATGTACCACTCAATTTTTTCAGCTAAATTGTACTCGGGGATGGAATATGCTACAGAAATTTTAGACTTTAACAATTCAATTACTTCATCGATTGGCAAACTAGCAATTCGGATGAACTGAAGTTGAGAAATTATTTGCTGGGAACTTGAATCTAAATCCCCTTGTGATTTCAATTTTTTAATCAATGAAATCGCCCCAGAAGAATCCTGAGTCAAGAAAATGTCGTTAAGTTCAGATTGTAATTTTTCATCTAACATGTAATTTTCTAACTTTTATTTGCTGTCTTTTCTAAAGCTAATTTAACGTCTAGTGATAACTGGTTAAAATTAGCTGATTTTTGAATAAATTGAGCTGTTTTTGCAGGCATCCTTCTTACCATATTTTTTAGTTTCTCTTTATTCATTGTATTCAAATTAGTAACAATACCCTCATAAAGCTCATACTTGTTTGAGCCAATCTGTCTACTAATTTCAGTGGGTTTTTTCTTAAATACATCTTCTGGTGGGGATTTTGCAATAGAAGTATTTACCTTCTTAGCTTGTTCTTGCATAGTTCTACCTACAAGTTGACCACTATTATTAACTCTATAAGCCTTTCCTATTGCAGCATTTCCATTTTTATCCGCAAGAGCAGAGATTTCAGAACCAATTTGAGCTCTTACTGTTGGGCCGAAACTAGCAAATTTTTGATTGATAAATTTGTGAAAGTCTTCTATGTTATTTTTAAACCCGTGTTCCTTAAGGAGCATATCTGCATCACCCTCTTGAGCAGACTTTTTAGCAATGGCAGCGGCTAGATCCATGTTATTATCTGCCATAGCTTTTTTGAAGGCATATCTTAACTCCTCGCCCTCCAAGTGTGCGATCTTCTTAGCAGCTTCTGATTCACGGGTTAATCGCGCATTTCGAGCTGCACCTGAAACTGGCATAGCGTGATCATTCATTTGTTCTTCTAACTTCTCAGCTTCATTCTTTAACTGCATTTGTCTGTTAAAGTCAATCTCTCTTGCTCCAGTTGTTCCAGCTACTCCATAACCATACTTATTTCTTCTTTCAGCGTCTTTTGTAAGTGCATTAATATCATTTTCCAAATCAGTGACATCGTCTTTTAGCTTCGCTTTAACATCATCTGCATCAAAAACAACACTAACTTTATCCTTAGTTTCTGCATCAAGAACAATCTTTCCATCAGTAGATGCTAACATTGCATCACCAATTTTTGTTTTTACATTCGTTAGACTAGCAATTTGTCTGTCATAATCCCGACCAAGTTCATCAGCGTCAGAGATTCTCCCTCTTCTTGTCAACTCGGCCACTTCTTCCAACTTACTTTCTTCTAAACTACGGATTTTATCATCCAACTTATTGAAGATTTCTGTTTTTGCCATGTGCAATGAAAGTTTGCCATCATCCATCGCCTGCATATCATTTTGTTTTAAATTTAATTTAGCTAGGTTAGTTGGCAAGGCAGTTGTTAGGGCATCCCGTTCAGCTTCAGTCAAAATAGCGGCTTCATCGCGCTTAGCATTAATCTCATTTTGGAAACCTTCCGTACCAGCACTAGCACCACCTAACACGTACTTCAACGCGCGTTTTGGATTTGAATACAACCCTTCAGGAGTTAATTTGTTCGCCTTACTACCCAACCGTTTTTCCATTTTGGCTTTAGTAGTTTTATCTACTTGTTCTTTGAATGCTCCAATATGTGCTTTTGGATCTAACATACCACCTTTGAAGCGTCGATCCCACTGAGTTTGAGCTTGACCAGCAGCCCACTTAGCAGGTTTGGAAGTGAAGGTATCAAAGCCTTTCTTGGCATAATCAACAATAGTCTTAGCGCCAATTGTGCCAGAACTCAAAGCAAACTTCATCCCTACATAAATAAAGAACAGTACAATAAAGTGAGAAATAATTGTCATGGTAGCGGCAACAATATCTCCAGCGATCCCCTCACTAAACTCAAAAATTGAGTTGTCTTGACCAGAGAACAATGTTGCCATTAATGCAGCGATGTTTAAGAAAAACACCAAAACAGGGGTCATGATGACATACTTCAAAAACTCTTTCCACCACTGCTTGGCGTAAGTTTGCGTTTCTTCCATCACATAGCCAACATAGGCCACGGGTGAAGTCATATAGAGCACCCACAGGACGACTAATCGAACAAGTAGGAATGCTGCCAGTGCAGCGAAAGAAAAGAATGATGCAAGAGAAAGCATGAGAAGCACTAGAGGCTTCACTGTATCTGCGATAGAACCTTCTGCTTTTTCCGGAGTGAAAGTGTCATTTGCACCCGCAACTTGATCTCTAAAATTCTTGAGTGGCTCAACCATGAGTTTTGAACCAAGCGCTTCAATTATTTTTGAATCCGCAGGCAAGAACTGCGATTGCACGGTATCTGCAATTCCAACAATACCTTGTGAGATAACTAAACTAAAGTTAACCAACAGTGCCATCAGTACCAATCTCAAGATGAAATTTTTCGCAGTAGATGCAGCCGATTGCTGGAATAGAATTTTTAATCCAACGACTAACAGCGAGACAATAAAGAAAATATTAGCGAGGTTTCTTAAAATTAACCACCCTGGGTAAATAATGTTTACAAAAGTATCTTTGTAGGGTCTAACTTTCAAAAGCGCATTTAAGACAGGTACAAGGATGTAAGCAAAAGCAGCATAAATGATGGTTTGCAGCCAAGTAATAACCACACTAATTACACGCACGATGAACGCGTAGAGGGATTGGCCGAGGCCTTCTGACTTAACTTGAGCTGAACTTTCTACATCTTTAATGTCTGGTACAGAATCGGGTACTTTGTCATTTTTATGAAGCTCGTAAGCAGCAGCGGAAGGATAAATTTGGACATAAACATCAGCAGGATCATAACTAAAAGGTATACCTTTCCAAGTCATAATATATTTCGCTGCAACTGCGCCAAGCTGTGAAATGAAGGATGTCCATGATGTATCAGAACTAGGAGCTGCTTCGATTGTCATTAATGGTGAAATTTGAAAAGTGTTATATACATCATTACAACCTTCACCTTTTTTTGGGTCAGTGCAAACAACTTGTGTTGTTGCTTTTAAGTTTTTAAGTGCTACATCGTCTAAAATGAATTGATGTTTATAACCTTTTGATCCATCAGCTTTTTGCATATAACCACTAGACATTTCATCATGCTTTACAGGATTACAAAGATTATAGGCTACAGTTTCATTACCAATTACATATGTGGTAGTAAAATTATCCTTGATACATCCGTAATCTGTATCTGATGCAAATTTAACTTTTTTATTAAAAACTTGCGCCCCAATATTTTTGATTAATTTTGGTCTAAAATTAGTACTTGCAGGATCGCCGATGAGAACTGAAGTAGTTTTATTTTCAAAGTTAATATAAATTGTCTTACCATTTGGTTGAGTTGGAATTACAAATCCTTCCAAGTTAACTGGGTTGATCTTGCCATTTTCATCAATAAATGTCCTGATAAATGCCTTTTTTGGATCTGGGATTGTATAGTTAACACCAGCTATAAAACCTGGTCTGATTGCTAGTTTAATCGCTCCTAATTTTATCTCAAGATCATTAGTAGTTGTTGGGTCACTGGTTGTAGTTGCACCATTAACTTTATAGTCCGCACAAATCAAGGTGGCATTTTCACAAACAAATAAACTCAGTGATCGATTTCGATCAAAAACATCTCTGCCAGTGCTAAGAAATGGGGTTTTTGTAAAACCATTTTCTATAGTATGAAAACCAACGACAATATTATCTTTTACCTTACCATTGGTTTTTGTAAATGGTAATAAGTTTTGAATATTTAAACCGGAATCCTTAAAGCTTGGAATAGAAAAAGATCCTTGTAATCTCAAGCTATCTTTTCCATTTCCATCTTTATCAGCAGTAAATTTATACCCATCTTTTAAAAAGATTTTATTTGAAACTGGCTGGTTAGAAGCGAGCGCAAAAGTCTCCTCGATAGTAACATATGCCTGTACGTTAGTAGGGCTGCATGTTTGAAGACTATTGTTATAATCTACCCCATTAGGATTCCCTGCTTGATAACGAACATCCACAACCCCGTCAACTCCAATTTGGTTTCCTTTGGCATCTTTCACAGAGGAGAAACTAATTACCATATCTGTAGCGCCGCGGTTATCTTTCTGAGATGTTTGGTGGTTATAAGTACAGAAAAGATCGGCCGCTTTTGCTGTAGGTAAAGTCAAAACCGGCGCTACAACCGCAAATAAAATCATAAACACAGTTACCAAAACTGCGCTTTTTTTACCCTGTATATTTAGTATGTTTTTTAGTTTCTTTAGCAAGGAATTTACAGTGATATATCTGAAATCTTTAACTAAATTATACCACATGGGGCCTTAAAAAACCAAATTTTTTAGCTATGGATAACTTTAGAGAAAACCATGACAAAAAATCACTCATTTCTGAGTGATTTTAGATTTATTTTAAGTATTTAATTACCTCAGACTAGCTACTGGACCTCTTGGCATAAATGCACTGTAAGGCTCTGTAGTCTCTAACCCATTTACTATACCGGCGACAGTAAACTTTTGTTGGGCAGAGAAATAAGGTGTATTTTCATTGTTTTCGTAGAAACGAAAAGTGAATGTGAAAGTACCAGGATTTTTATTGGAGGTAAAGTCTAACTCAATTTTATGAGTAGCTAATTCAGTCGCTGACAACTTAAACCTTTGAGCTGCGCCTACTGCGCCTTCAATTTGGAAATGTGATGCACGATACAAATCATTTGCTCCGTTGAAATCAACTACCAATCTATAATCAGTATTTGGAGCAAGAGTAGTGACAGGTTTTGCATTTTCAACACCGAGTTGGTAAGCAACAATAGAAACTTTGTTAGATGCTTGATTAATCTCTGTGCCAGTAGTCCCTGTAGATGAACCGCCTTGAGATATTGCTTGGCTCATACTCACGATTGTACCGTTAAGTGCGGCCACACCAGCTTCTTTTAAGACTTGGGACTTATCTCGACCACCAGTCAAAATATTTGTTAGGAAGTTACTAGTGACATCGGCCAGGAAATTTGCATAGAACGGTAAGTTGTCTGAACTTAACTGTGAACCTTGATTCAAGTGAGTCTTTAGAAAATCTCCGATACCATCTGCCACAAAAGATGCAGGTGAATCAATCGCTTCACAAATATCTACAATTGGATTTCCCTGTTGTCTAAGTGCATCAGCATTTGCAGCAGCCTGCTCAGCAGCGGCTTGAGCCTTTGCATATTCTTCAGGAGTTGTTGTTGGAGGCTTAGCTTCCAACGCTTTTCTCAGTTTGCCCGCGACTGCTTCTGCAATGCTTTTCTCAGTTTCTGCTTTTTCGTATTTAGCGTCAATATCTGCTTGCATAGAAACTGAACCTGCACAATTGCGTGGTGGAGCAAACCCTTGGCTCTGAGAAATTTCAGCCGCAGCTGACTGTCTACCAGATTGAGTAGCTGCTTGCGCTTGATCTATAGCAATTGAAACATGATAATTCTTGTCAGCTTGAGCACTACCCAAACCAGCAAGACACTTCATGAAGTACATTTCATCGTTAGTGTCTAAATTTGGATTTGTCACATCACAGGCCTTCCCAATGTATTCCTGGGCTTTAGAATTGGCCATACTTTGCACTGTTTTAATCTTTTCAGGGAACTTTTCACTCTGCATGATAGAACGAATCATCATTTGCTGACGAGCATCCCCTGTGAAATTCTCGTTGATGTACTTCATACTGTACACCTGCGATGCCAACGCATCGCCGTAAGCCAAGTAATCTGAAATTTTGTACTTCTCTACTAACTTGTTCACTAACTCTGTGGTGAGATTTTTGTTGAGGTTTAAAATTACTTTCACCATAAACGCTTTTGCAATGTCTTTTGCACTAGCATTTTGTCTGGCTGAAAGGTCGGCAATTGCTTTTTCAAGTGTTGCACTAATTTTTGTATACTTATCTTGCTCTCTAGTTACTTCTGCGAGAATGTTTAAGTCTCCAGTGACTCTATCTAAAGCTCGGATATATTGATCCACACAAGTTTTTGCCGCAATTGCTTTTGCAAGCAGTGCTGAAAGTTTTGCAGATTCAAATGCCCCACCACCGATGATGCTAAGTACAGTACTAGATGCCGACTCACCAACTGCATCGGAAGCGCTAAGACCATCGAACGCAGCTTTGATTGGTTCACAGCTTGCTTCCACTGCAGCTCTTGGTGCAGTAAGCGCAAGTGCACCGTCTCCAGGAAGACCAACTCCACTTGCTATTGAAGCTTGGAACGCTCCATGCACATGACTTATCGTGCCTAATGTAGTAGCTGCTGCTGAAGTCGAGCCAGCTATAGCTGTAGTGGAAGTTAATAAAGCTCCTGGGGTTTCTACAGTTGGTGTTGGAATCCCGAACTGCGCGCGAACATTTTGAAAAGGAATAACAAGAATTATTCCGATTAGTAAAGTGGTAACTATTAAATTTAGTTTTTTGTTTTTCATTTCTGCTGTGACTCTTTACAATGACAAATTGTATTTATTTGCAAACTCAGACTTTAAAGAAACAATTCTGTCTGTAAGACTAAACATCGCTTTACTTGTTTCTTGAAAACCTAACCCGTAGTCATTGCTAGTAAAGTTTTCTGCTAACTGCGAAAGAGATGTGTAGTAAAGCATTTGGTATCTATGGAAAGTTGTAAACTCATTTGGAACAGGAACTGAGCGCAAACTTCTGACAATATTTTTTGCTTGCTCGGATGCTTCTGTTAATTGCGCTTCATCATTACTGTTTAGCAGTGCCAAAATATTTGTAGAATCAAAGTAAGATTCAACAATTTTTAAATTATCAAAATATTTTTCTGCTGTGACAGAGTCAGTTGGAATAATAGAATCAATTGGTATAGTTTCTAAATTTTCTTTACTGAACATTGCTTCTGCAGATGGAATTGCGCCAAGCCCAATTGCTTCGCCTAACACTTGCCCATCTTCTTTTCTATCTAACAATGCAATTTGTTGTTCAGCTACTGCATCTATCCCGCTTGGTGTGTAACCAAGTTCAGCCTCAACTTCACTACGAACTGCATCGTAAGTTAGCATCACTTGTTCATCGTCTGCATTTGCAAACATCGCTCTAAAATTGATACCACTTTTTGCAACAATCATGACACTAAAAAATGCGACTACTACAATGAGTAGATGCACATGTCCTGCCGTAAATCCCAATGATTTAAACTTGTCTTTCATAACTAAAATTCCTTGGAAGGAATAAATACCCTTTTATTTAATTGTTTTTTGATTTTTGTTTCGCGATTTTCCGAACTTGTACTATAATTATAGCAGAAATATCGGAAAAAAGCAAGTCTACTTTCACTAAAATTAACTACAATAAAACTAAATGTTTCTTGACACAAAAACCCGACAAATTTTTTCTGCCTTGTTTGTAATTTCAGCAGCCACTACCCTCTTTGCGGCCGGCTGCAGTAAACAAAACGAAAACGATTTAAAAAGACCAAATGTTGAGGAACAAAATAAAACTTCTTCAGAGCAAACACAATCAGTGAATAAAGAAGAAGGTGCAGTAGCGGGAAGTAGTACTCTGCCTACAAAAAAAATTCTTGTAGGCACACAAGAATTAAATGTTGAAATTGCAGATACAGATGAAGCTCGCACTCAAGGACTTTCTGGTAGAGAAAATTTAGCAGAAGGAACTGGTATGATTTTTGATTTCTCAAAATCAGATTTTAAAACTCCGGGGTTTTGGATGAAAGACATGCTCATCAGTATAGATATTATTTGGATCAACAACGACAAAGTAATTGGTTTAGTAGAAAGCGCACCAGTCCCACCCGAAGATAAAGATTTAGATGTTTACTATCCACCATCGGAAATAACACATGTACTAGAAGTTCCAGCTGGATGGTCTGCAAAAAATAAAGTCACAATCGGTAGCAAAATTTCTTTGTAAAAATTTATAACCTATAACTCATCTGCCAACTGTAACCACTGATCGATGGTAAGTTGTTGAGGACGAATTGCTGAATCAATTTTTAATTTAGCAAGGACAGTCTCAACAACTTTTTTTTCTAACTGTAAATTGTTTGTCAAAGTATTATGAAGTTGTTTACGCTTCCCTGAAAAGCATGCTCGTAAAATTCGAAACAACTTTGCTTCGTCTTCTATTTTGTATTTTGCTTTTTTAGGAAGATCAATATGAATGACGGCACTGTCTACTTTTGGAGCCGGATAAAATTTGTGTCCAGGCACAACACAGACCACTCGTGGGTTAGCAAACAGCTGAACTGAAATTGCAAGCAAGTTTAAACTTCCAGGCTGAGCACAAATATTGTAAGCCACTTCTTTTTGCATGAGCAATGTCATACTCTCAGGTTTATGAGTTGCTCTCAAAAATAATTGTACAATCTTTCCAGTAATGTAGTACGGAATGTTCGCCACCACTTTGTAAGATGTTCCTTTTAACTTTTCAGAAAAATTGTATGTGAGCGCATCGGTTAATTCGTAAGAGAAAAAAGTTTTCTCTTTGGTATTGTGTTCAGCAGAGATTGATTTTAGCACAGGTAAAAACTGAGAATCTTTTTCAATTGAAAGAACTTTCGCAGCGCGGTCGAGTAAGCGTTCAGTTAAATTCCCAATCCCTGGTCCAATTTCTAAAACTGTATCCCCTGCTTTCACTTCTGCTTCATCAATCATATCTTCTAAAATGGTTTCATCCATTAAAAAATTCTGACCGTAAGTTTTATTCGGGTTTAGTTTGTAATGCTTTAATAAACTTTTAAGTGTTTCTACTGTCATGTGGTTGTGTTAAGAATCAAATGGTTCGTAGCGAAGACTTGGGGAGTCTGAAAAAATATTTGCCGCATTGCCTCGCAAATGCACAGCGTCTAAAGGAAGCGCTTTAAGTACCCGAGAAGGTGGGTTACTTTGGAAATTTCCGAAAATTTGCCTGCTCTGAGCGTAGAGTAAAAATAGTTGTTTGCGGGCGCGGGTTAATCCAACATATGCCAGCCTGACTTCTTCCGCTAGTTCTTTCGGGTCAAGCAGTGAATTGGAGTGTGGGAGGATCCCTTCTTCCAGTCCAATAAAGAATACCACATCAAACTCCAAACCTTTAGCCGCGTGCAAGGTCATGAGCGTCACACAGTCTTTTTCATTTTCAATTTTATCTATATCTGTGATTAAAGCGACTTCTTCTAAAAATTCCACTATCCCTTCGTGCCATGGGTATGAATCAAACTTGGCAGTCACGCTTGCTAATTCTTTCACATTTTCAATTCTGGCCTCACCGAGATCGGTGCCATCTTTTAAATACTCTTCGATTTTAGAAATTTTGATAACAACGTTGAGTAACTCTGAAAGTGTGGCATCGTTTCGCAGGGCTCGGGCCACAGAAATCCCATCATAAAAATTTTGCAGGCCTTGCATCTGTTTACTGGAAATAGATATTTGGTTTAACGATGATAGAAAATCGGTCACTTCTTCTTGCTCTGGTCGGTTGAAAATAAAGTCTTTGATGCTCGCAAAAGATTTATCACCAATCCCGCGAGCTGGAACATTGACCACGCGCGCCAAACTAACCAAGTCTTTTGGGTTGAGAACCAAGCGCAAATAGGCCAGTACATCTTTTATTTCTTTTCTTTCGTAGAATTTAGTGCCACCAACAATCTGATACGGAATCCCTGCCTCTATTAATACTTCTTCCATTTGGCGACTTTGGGCATGAGTTCTATACAACACCGCGAATTGATTCAACGGCTGGTGCTCTAAAGGAAGCTGTGGCGCGCGCGTTCCAAAACCACCGCCAAAACCTTTGGAGTACGCGCCGCGCGCGCCACCTCGTTGCTTCGCCAGAAATTGATCTAAAATAGAAAATGGCTTTTCTACTTCTTCGGTATCATAAAAAGGTTCATCTATTTCAGAGGAATCATAACTATTTTCGCCACCTGAACCGCCGCTGCCGCCAGAGCCAGAGCCGCTTGCACCACAAGAGACACCAGTGGCAATATCCACAATCTTTTTTGCCACATAGACCGCTTCACTGCGGCCATCAGCGACTTCCTCTACTATTACTTTGTCACCACTACTATTTTCAGTCCATAAAGTTTTTGGCTTCTGCTCATCGTTTAGTTCAATGACTTTTTGAGCAGCTGCTAAGATATTTTTTGTAGATCGATAATTTTGTTCCAACTTTACAACCAAACTGTTCGCAAAGTCTTTTTCGAAATTTAGAATATTCGCAATATTACTACCTCGAAAACCATAGATACTCTGAGCATCATCACCAACCACAAACAAATTCTGGTGTTTGGCCAACATATGCAAAAACATATACTGCGCTTGGTTAGTATCTTGGTATTCATCTACTAAAATATATTGCCAAGCCGTCTGGTATTTACGCAGAACCTCTGGGAAAGCTTCAAACAGCTTTATAGGTAACATAAGTAGGTCATCAAAGTCTACATTATTCTGTTTGTACAAAAAATTCTGGTACTTTGCGTAGACTTGCTGAACAAGATCGTGGATATATCCATCTAGGCCAACATTTAACTGATTCGGAGTCTGTAGTAAATTCTTCGCTGTGGAAATGTAAGCCCGGAACAAAGTTGGGGCATAGTTCTTAGGAATATCTAATTCCTTACAGATATCTTTAATAACTTTTAACTGGTCATCGCTATCTAATATAGAGAAGGAAGAAGAATAGCCAAGCCGAGAAATATTTTGACGCAGGAGCCTGGCGCCAATCGAATGGAAAGTCCCGAGAGTGGGCTGGCCACCAGTTCCTTTACGAGAAGGTCCTAAAAGCTTCATTACTCTAGTTTGCATCTCTTTGGCAGCCTTGTTGGTAAAGGTCACAGCCAATATATTCTCAGGAGCGATTAGACCTTGCTCTATTAAATAGGCAATCCGAAAAGTAAGCACCCGAGTTTTCCCTGAGCCTGCTCCGGCCAAAACCAAAACCGGCCCGAGTGGAGCCGTGACCGCATTTTTTTGTCTTTCATTCAAGCTTGATAGATCCATTACAGTAAGTATAGCATTGTCTGAAATTTCCGCATATTTAAGCGAAATAGACATTTTTTTTGGCTTAGTTTAGAGGCCAATTGAGATGTCCACCACTAAATTCTTGTCTTATTAGACTAGCCTTGTTACACTATTAAAAGTTAAAAGAAATTCAGTTAATTCAACCGCTTTTTTGGTGATATTGCAGTATAAAGATAGTACCTCGGACCCGTTAATATTGATCGAAACTGCCGGTATTCGTCTGAAAGACGAAAAGGTAATTTATAAAATCTCTCGCGAAAATTTCTAAACACATGTCACGCAAAGCAAAGACCTACGTTTTCTTAGGTCAGTATTTTGGTAAAAAGGTTCTTCACCATACTACAAAGCTTTTCCCAGTACTATCTCAATGGTACACAAATCACTTCCCTGCTGTCCGTCTGAACCACACAATGAGTCCTTTAGAATATGGCCTTAATTTCTCTAGTGAGATATTAGTAGGTATTTTTGTTGTTGTGGTCGCTTTGGCAAACCTTGTAATCTTTAATCCTCTATCTTCTAAACCAGTAAATAGCGATAACAGTCTTGCTGCTGGACTTCTGCAACATCATAGTGGTTTAAATAACCAACTGGCAATGCAGCACAACATGATTACTACATCTATCTCAAATCGTGATGGATTTATTAACCAAGCTTATGCTGACCAAGAAGGTTCTGTACTATCAGCAACTGATACTATTACTCTTAGTGAATCTATAGATGGGATTGATGACAACGGTATTAACAAAGCAAACCCGGACAGCGTTCAAAAGTTAATCGGTAACCAAGTTCAAATTTACGAAACAAAGCCTTTTGATACTGTCTATACAGTAGCAAAAGAATTTGGTTTAACTCCTCGTACCATTCGCGAAACTAATGGTCTGCCAGATAACGCTCTAAAAGCTGGTTGGTTCCTAGTTATTCCACCAGTAAATGGTATTGTACTTGAAGTTACAAATCCAGACTTGAGTATTGATGATATCGCTAGCAAGTACCGTGCTGATCTTGAAAAAGTTGTTTCTTACAATGGCCTTGAAGGTCCTGACTCTGAACTTGCTATGGGTGACTATTTAATTATCCCTGGTGGAGTTCTTCCAGAAGCGCCAAAGCCAGCTGATTCCCCTTCTACTCCAACCACTGGCAAATCTAAATCAGTAAAACCATCTGTGCCGAAAGCATCTTTCAAGGGCAGTAATAAATTTGCTCGTGGCCAATGTACTGACTACGTTGCGCAGCACACCAATGTCTACTGGCGTGGTAATGCCAACATGTGGGCAACAAACGCTAAGAAAGCTGGAGCAACAGTTAACCGAACACCTGCAGTTGGAGCGATTATCCAAACCAATGAAAGCCGATGGGGTCATGTAGGTTACATTGAAAAAGTTGATGGTAATAAAGTGACTTTCAGTGAGTGGAACTATTCGGGGCCATACATTAAAACCACTCGCACACTAGACATGAGTGATTCAAAAGTAAAAGCTATTATCCATCCATAATCACTTTAGTTTTAACTAAACTTGTACAAATAAAAAACCTTTAATCATAGCTATGATTAAAGGTTTTTTCTATTATCTAGTTATTCCCTAACTCTACCGTTACCACTTCCAGGGAGAGCATCAGATGTAAGTTCTTGAGTTTGCAGTGCAATAGATTGTTCTGTAAAGGTATCTTTGCCGGAGAAGGAAATTGTTTTCAGTAAGGTGATCGCCTGATTCAATTGATTCCCAGCAGGAGTTACTTTAACATTGAACTTGAGAGTGCGGAGGGGCTGTGTACTGCCACTATGAGCAGCTAAGAGCCCCGCTGTCCAGGTTAATTTACCCGTAGCAGCATCAAACTTAATGGCCGCTGATTCACTACTAGACACCGATGTTCTGTCGAAAGTTACGCCAAGTGGTATATAGCCAATCAACACGCCTTCACGAACATCATTACTAGCATTTCTCAGCGCTACACTCACTTGCAAAGTAGACGTTTGTCCTACTGTCAGCTGAGTGGGACCGCTTACTGAAGTAACAGAGGCTTCAATATTGGAAGGACTGCTAATTTTTAAAGTAATATCGTTTCCAGGAAGAAAGGCAGTATTCTCAGTAGATTTAATCTTAACTTTTGAAGTGATCGTGATATTTTTGGAACCATCTTTGACAGCTGGATTTTTCACTTGAGCGGAGAATCTCACAGTTCCAGAATCATTTGGATTTAATTTTTCCAACTTCGGAACCCCGGAAGCATTCCAAGTGATAGTATCATTAGTCACTAATGCGCCATCTGCGCGAATACTAGCAAAGTCAATCGCTTTAGAGTCTAGCTGAGCTACTATACTCACGCCATTGGCCGCCACTTGGGTATTATTTTGGAACTTCAGTTCAAAATCTACCACATCTCCTGGTTTCACAATGTTATTTTTTACTTCATTTGCTAACCGTTGCTCAACTGAAAGTGGCTGTGCCTCAATCTGCGTCATGTAAGTAGTGCTACTTTGAGTAAAGAAGTTATTGTTATCGTCCAAAGCCATAAACTCAATGAGGAATTGAACCGACTGCCCTGGTTTTGAACCAGTAAATGCGCCGTTGAATGAAATTTTACCAGAATCATTTTTACCAAGGTTGCTTAAGTTCCAAATATTTGACTCCAAAGATGGAGCAGGATCGCTACTATTAAACTTGAATTCTGTTGGATAAGTAATCTTAATGCGCGCTCCTGGGATATCTCGGTCAGAATCATTTCTATAGAACACATCATAACTTGCGGTAGACACATTAGTGGTTTTTTCTGGGCCAGTGACATCTAAAATGATGTCCGCTGCGACTAATCTGACAACATTTGAAACTTCATTGGTAAATTCTGAGCTAAAGTTACTAAATTTGTAGCGAAGTCTAGCGACTACCTGTTTTTCTTCGTTAATGTCGCCAGAAACAGTTGTTTTAATCATTAACACAGCGTTTTGACCAGAACTAAGGTCTGGCACTGGGAACCTGGAGCCCAATTCATTTTCTGCGGGTGGAGTACTAGAGACATACTCAATCCCATCTTCGTAGACCAACTCTAAGTTCATATCTTCTAAACTAGCGCTGTCGTTGTTTGTAATTTGAACTTTGTAGATAATTTCCCCGCCAGATGGAGCGGTAATAGGCGCATCTATGGTAATTTCAACATCTGCGTTTTTAGTCGGTTCTGGAGTTTGAGTACGAAACGCAAAAAACGCTAAAACAGCAATAATGACAACACCCAAAACGGCAGCCCAAACATACCACTTATTATTTCTGTAGAATTGTTTAAATTTTCCGCCTTCTGGATTGGTCATCCGCGGTGGAACATCAAACGATATTTGTTTATCTATTGGTGATCCTAAAATATCTTCTGCACTAGAATCGGCATTGGAAGATGGATCACGCACAGCTTGAGGTTTAAATTCTGTCATATGAATATTATACCATGTACCGCTGAGATTTTATTTCTCGCTCTAACTGGTAACTGACAAACCTATTTACTAATTTTTCAATCGCTACGCTTTGTTCTGCTGGCATGCCAAGGCTCGCCGTGAAGTTTTTTTTTGACAGTTGTAGGAATGAATCAAAGACTTCTTTAGAAACTGGAAGGCCATCAGTTGCATTGGTAATGACAAATCCACCTTGATCTTGGCTAAACAGCACTGTTCCAGGCTCAGTTGGTAATTTAATACCCAACCCTAAAGAGGCCATCGTCTTTATCTGAAATTGAGTTAAGGCAGTTTTTACACCAGAGGCAGTTAAAGTAGTTTCATGGAGAAACTGTGCAAACTGCTCAAGTAGAGCAAATAGCTGTAAGTTAGGGGCACTGTCGGGCAAAGCGCGCATGATTAACTCTGCGCATACAAACCACGCAGAGAGCTTATCTGAATCTTCTAAAATCCCGCCATAGGCTTTCAGTGGTTGCGCGCGGATTACTTTCCCCAAACCACCGCTACTACCACTCCCGGTAAGCGTAATTTTAGATTGGAACAAAGGTTGTAAGTTTGGGCGCAGTTTACTAGTAGGGCTGTTGGCCGCCTTCACTACGGCGCGAATCTTCCCCTCTTCGTTTGAAAAAATTGTAATAATTTGATCGGTCTCGTTAAAGTCCTGTTTTTTTAATACGAAACCTTCAACTGTTCTCTCGCGCGACATTACGGCCGTTGTGTTTTAGGATCTGGCCGGCTGGTGAAAATATTTGGATCGGCAACATAGATAATCCCAGCGACAAAACCAACGATGAACAACACAATTGTGGCGGTCAGCCAAATATTTGCTCGCGCTTTTGCCACATAGGCAAAGCGTGATGAAAAATGCCCTTGTGTATAGGCAACTTGAGCGTCAATCATTCTGGCAGGAGAAGTTTCAGGACGACTTTCTGCTTTGTAAGAACTACGTACTTCAGATGGTGAAAAGAATTTGATTAAATCACTTCTAGAGATGATTCCCAGGAGTTTGTTAGTAGAATCTGTAACAGGGATTGGATTAGCGCGCTTTTCTGCAAACATAGTGGCTAGCTGTTCTAGGGTGGTGTCTGGTCTGGCAAACGGCACGCTTTGGTTCATAATATCTTTTGCAGTAGCGTTCACTACTTGATCCACCACATGAGGCAAGCCCTTTTTCCCACCTTGAATATAGTCCATCCCTGAAAGCATTTTAATGTAGGTTGGCAGATACAAACCAGATGTAGCAGTAATGAAATCACGCTCAGAGATTGTTCCCAGCACTCGCCCTTCAGCGTTCACTACAGGTACTCCAGTGAAATGATTTTTATGAATGATCTCTGCAATTTCACTAACTAGAGTGTTTGGTGAAACTGTGATTACTTTTGTAGACATTAAGTCTTTGACGAGCATGGAAAGATATTTTTAATACATCTATATTATAGCAAAAAACCTCCCGTGTGGGAGGTTTTTGTAATTTGATTTATTGTTCAATCTGTAAACGCTCTTGTGAAGTTTGAAGGTCTTCTGCTTTTTGTTGCCAAATTCTATTTATCATTTCTTGATTAGAATTTGAGCTTACGCGGCCTCCACCAAATGTTTTCTTAAACCAACCGAATAATCCTGCATCAGCAGATTGAGCGCTCAATCCAGTATTATTTGAGTTAATATATGAGTAGACTGCATCAGCAGCTTCTTCTACATTTTGAATCTTTGTCATTTGAAATGAAAAGTCATCAAAGTTTCTTTGCATTTGTTGCTGTCTATACCAACTATACCCAATAAAGGTAGCTGATGCCACAATCACTGCGACAAGCGCTATTTTCAAGGTTTTCACATCGTTCATATTTTGTAT